>JBJENU010000220.1:0-8508 GCA_051880355.1 Lachnospiraceae bacterium
AAGATATTCTTGAGGAAATGATTTTTATGCTTGGAATAAAAGAATATTCTTCTAAGTCCGGAACAGAGTATGATATTAAGGATTTTGCTTCACAGCTGCTAAGTATGAAGGACAAGTTTGAGAAGAATTTCTATTACCGCCGCAGATATGGTGCATGGCTGATTTTTATCGGCACACTGTACACAGCCGGCATAGAGGAAGCGCAAGCAGCATTTGAGAATATGAAAGCTTCCATGCGCTGCCGCCACTGCAATGACTGTGGCTGTATTAATCTGGCCCTTGCAGAAGCTCTTTTGCTTGAAAAGGAAGGAAGATATGAAGAGGCTATGGCAATATATGAGGACATGCGCAAGAAATTCCCATATGACTGGTATTCTATGGCAAAGCTTATATACAGATAGACATAAGGAGAAATTATGGTTGTAGGAATTGATTTAGGAACAACTAACAGCTTGATTGCTTATTTTACACCGGAAGGTCCAAGGATAATTCCCAACAGGCTGGGGCAGAATCTTACACCTTCCATTGTCAGCGTTGATGCAGACGGCAATGTATATGTAGGTGAGACTGCCCGTGAGAGAATGAGTCTTGACCCCGATTCGGTTGTCAAGGCATTTAAAAGGAGCATGGGAACGGACAGGGAGTATGTTCTTAGCGGCAAAAAATTTAAGCCGGAAGAGTTGTCAAGCTTTGTACTCCGTGCATTAAAGGAAGATGCGGAAAGTTTTCTTGGTGAACCGGTAACAGAGGCAGTAATCAGCGTTCCGGCTTATTTCGATGACAAGAGAAGAAAAGCCACCAAGAGAGCAGGAGAGCTTTGCGGACTTAAGGTTGAGAGAATGATTTCTGAGCCGACTGCTGCTGCCATTGCCTATGGTCTCTATGAGAAAAAGGAGGATACCCGTTTTCTTGTATTTGACCTCGGCGGCGGAACATTTGATGTATCCATCCTTGAGCTTTTTGGAAGCATCCTTGAGGTAAGGGCGGTTGCAGGAGACAACTATCTTGGCGGAGAGGATTTCACTGAGGTAATGCAGAAGCTTTACCTTAACAAGACAGATATTTCACTGCAGGAGCTTGATGAAAAGGAACAGGTAAGAATATATAAGCAGTGTGATTTGGCAAAATGTAAAATCAGCGATAATCAAAGCGTTACTATTTCCTGCAAAATCAATGACGAGGAAAAAAGTGCAGTTGTTACTGCAAAGGAGTACGAGGATGCCTGCGAAGAGCTTCTGCTTAAAATCCGTGAGCCGGTAAAAAAGAGTCTTGCAGATGCAGGCTTATCACTTTCTGATATTGATGAGATAGTCCTTATCGGAGGTGCAACCAAGCTTGACATTGTCAGAAGATATCTGGTAAAGCTGTTCCGGAAATTTCCCGGAACTAACATCAATCCGGATGAAGCAGTGGCTCTGGGCGCAGCAATTCAGGCGGCAATGAAGGAAAGAAAGGATGAGGTTAAGGAAGTAATCCTTACCGATGTGTGCTCTTTTACACTTGGAACAGAGGTAGTGCATGAATATGATGACGGCGTTGTGGAGGATGGACATTACTGCCCGATTATTGAGCGTAACACTGTGATTCCTGCCAGCCACACAGAGCGTTTATACACAGTCAGGGATAATCAGGATAAGGTAAGCGTGCGTGTACTTCAGGGCGAGAGCCGTTTTGCCAGAAACAATCTTTATCTGGGCGAGCTTGAGGTAAAAGTACCAAAGGCATCAAAGGGGAAAGAATGTATAGATGTTACCTACACCTATGATATCAACTCTCTTCTTGAGGTTGAAGTAACTGTTGTTTCAACCGGAGAAAAGAAGAAAATGATTATAAAAGGTGATTCCAATACTATGACGGACGATGAAATTGCAAGAAGAATGGAGGATTTGTCATATCTGAAGATTCAGCCAAGAGATGAGGAAGAGAACCGTCTTGCCCTGCTTCGTGCAGAGCGTATGTACGAGGAAAGCATCGGAGAAAAGCGCACAAGAATAGAACGTCTTACCAGCAAATTTGAAGAGGTTTTAAGAAAAGGTGACAGAGACAGTATTGACAAGGCAAGAGATGAACTCTACAAGGGTTTGCAGGAAGAGGATGAATAAATTTTAGGAAAAGCAATTTCAGGGTTAATTTTTAGTGGTTATATTCCGATAAATGCAATAAGGTTAGTTGTAACCTTTAGTATTTACTGAAAAGGATTTCAGTTATCTTACACATTCAAGGAGGAATTTAAGATGAGTAATGTAGCTTCTATGGGAAGTAATGTATCTTCCTACCCGAATTCAAACGTCAGTCAGACCGCCGTTAGTGAAAAAAACAGCACAGTTTCCAATAGTGCTGTAAGCGGAAAAACTATTGGCAATCCACAGTTATCCGAAAAGGCAGCTAAATATTACGAGAGCCTGAAGAAAAAGTATTCCAATATGGATTTTATTCTTGTAAGCAAGGACCAGAAGGAACAGGCAAAGGCTCAGGCAGCAAGCTATGCCAATGCCAACAAAATGGTTGTCCTTATTGATGAAGAAAAAATCGAAAAGATGGCCGAGGATGAGAAGTTCCGCAACCAGTATGAAGGAATAATACGTACTGCGGCAACAGGCATTTCGCAGCTTAAGACACAGCTTGACAATTCAGGCAGTAATGTAAAAGGATATGGTATGCAGATTAATGACAACGGAACTGCAACTTATTTTGCTGTCCTTGAGAAGTCAAGCGCAGCGCAGCGTGAAAGAATCGAAAAGAAGGCTGAAGAAAACAGGCAGGAGAAAAAAATTGCTGATAAAAAGGCTCGGAAGAAGGAACAGCAGGAACGCCTTGAAGAACTTAAAGACAGGGATGATACAGTAATAATAACTGCATCATCGGTGGATGAACTGGTAAAAAAGATTGAAGATTATTCACAGCTTTACAGAAGCGATAATATTCAGACAGAAGCTGAAAAGCAGGTCGGACAGAGGTTTGATTTTTCAGTGTAAGAAAAATTTTTAGCTGTTTGGGAGACATAATATGAAAATACCACAGATTATACAGAATAAAAAGCAGCAGGGAAAGCCTTCACTTTCCTTTGAGATTTTTCCGCCTAAAAAGGCAGACACTTTAAGCAATATTGATGAAACCTTAGAGATGCTGTGCGATTTAAAGCCTGACTTTATCAGCGTTACTTTCGGTGCAGGCGGAAGCACAAGAAACAGTAAAACCGTTGAAATTGCAAGAACAATTAAGGAAAAATACAAGGTGGAGCCGGTGGTTCATCTGACCTGCCTGTATTATTCAAAAGAGGAAATCTGTGAGATTTTGAAAGAACTTGAAGCGTCAGGAATTGAGAACATATTGGCATTGCGCGGTGACAGAAACCCTGATTTTCCTATCAAAAATGATTTTACCTATGCCAGCGAGCTGGTTTCCTTTATCAAAGAAAATGGCAATTTTTCCATCAGCGGTGGCTGTTATCCGGAGAAACATACAGAAGCCACAAGTCTGGCTGCCGATATCTGCAACCTGAAGAAAAAGGTTGATGCCGGCTGCAGTCATCTGATTTCACAGCTGTTTTTTGACAATGAGCTGTTTTATCAGTTTTATGAGAAAACCAGATGTGCCGGAATTGAAGTACCAATTGATGCAGGTGTGATGCCGGTTACCAATAAAGCCCAGATTGAGAGAATGGTCAATATGTGCGGCGCATCACTTCCTGATAAATTTGCAAGGGTGCTTCGCAAGTACGAAGACAAGCCACAGGCACTCCTTGATGCAGGAATGGCTTACACCATTAATCAGGTAGTTGATTTAATTGCCAATGACGTGGATGGTGTTCATATTTACACAATGAATAACCCTGCCGTGGCAAAGAAAATATGTGACAGCGTGAGAAATCTGGTGTAATTGCAATGTAAAAATGCGAATGAGAATCACAGTAAGGGTGGGGCTCCTTCGCATTTTTGTTGTATAGACACTTCGTTCCTATACAACAAAAACGCTCCGCGAGGATGCACACTCGCGCGTACAAGGTATATGTCGCTTATGCGACCGCACTCGGCGCAAGAGTCCTCTTTTGTTATCTATATATTGTTTCTTGCATTTAGTAAGGAAGTACGCTATAATATAAGCGTTCACTTAATAAATATACAATTATTGAAGATTTGAAAAATGAAGAATAGAGTATATATTGCGCGAACAGACGCGTTAAATGATGAATCGGTATTCAGAAGGCTGTATAATGCTGCCTCGCCTGAGAGACGCAGGAAGACTGACGATATGTATTTCCGAAAGGACAAAATGCTTTCCCTTGCAGCTGAAGCATTATTGAGAAAGTCACTTGACGATATGGGGCTGACAGATAGTATCGTTATATACGGTAAAAACGGGAAGCCATATATAGCGGGTAACGACATATTTTTCAGTCTGTCTCACTCAGAAAAAACGGTTATGTGCGCAATTTCCCAATCAGAAATCGGCGCTGACACAGAAAAAGTTACAGAAATTGACCTGGATATTGCCAAACATTTTTTCCACCCTGCTGAATATGAAATGCTTGCAGGTGCACCAGGTGATGCACAGAGGCAGGATATTTTTTTCAGACTGTGGACGCTTAAGGAAAGCTTTGCAAAGGTGTTAGGACTTGGTATGCATCTGCCGTTTGACAGCTTTTGCATTGATATACAAGACGGAAATATATCTGTTTGGCAGGACATAAACAATGAAAAATACTGCTTTAAGGAATATGAACTGAATGACGGATATAAATATTCCGTGTGCAGTCTGTCTTGGGAATATGAGGACATGGTCAGGTGCGTGGCATTAGAAAATTTATAGGAGTGAATTATTGTATGACTAAAACATTGATGGGACGCAGTTCCACCATGATTAACAAAAAATACACAGAATATTTTTTCCCTACCGTGCTTACTGCAATGGCAACCAACATAACAATAATAATTGATTCTATAATTGCAGGAAATATTCTGGGAAAAAACGCTTTGTCTGCCATAAATCTTTTGTCGCCAATAGTACAGCTTTATTTCGCTTTAACGATTTTGCTTGGTCTGGGGGCGTCAAATCTAATTTCCGTTGCGAAGGGTCAAAATGACAGCAAAAATGCCAATCGCGTTTTCACATCGGCCTTTGTGACAACAGTATTCCTATGCATCCTGCTTATGGCTGCGCAGCTTGCATTTGCCGATGGAATATGCTTGCTGCTTACGAAGGATGCCAATCTTCATTCAATGCTGTACGATTACTACATACCATTCATCATAGGAACTCCGCTTAATCTTATTTTGATGTGTTCGGTTCACATTATGCGGACAGACAACAGACCTAAATTTTCCTCAAACATAATTATTATATCAAACGTTGTAAATCTGATTATGGATTATGTGTTTATGGGCGTGCTTGATATGGGAATAAAAGGAAGTGCATGGGCAACAGTATTGGGCAATTTAGTCGGAATGATCATTATGCTGACTCATTTTCTATCCCATAAAAACACTCTGCGTTTTGATTTTTCCATATTTAAAATTCCGAAAGAGTTTTTTGGTACAGTTGCAAATTTTATTACGGTGGGTTTGTCGGGTGCGTTAGGAACACTTTTGATAACAGTAAAAATGTTTTTTCTGAATTTCCTTATTCAGAAAATCGGCGGTTCTGTTGCATTGATGGCTTATTCAATATGTATGTCAAGTCAGATATTTATTTCTATGTTTATAACAGGTGCAGCACAGACTATGATGCTTATTACCGGAGTATGCCTTGGCGAAAAAGACTATGACGGGATTCGCTTTGCTTTCAGGCGGGCATTTACTATCCTTGCGGTGTCCAGCATTGTTATTATGCTGCTTATATGTGAGGCACCTGAGTTTTTTATCAAGCTGTTTGGAGTTACTGCGGAAAGTGATATTGCATACGCTGTTCCCGCAATGCGGATAAATGCCTTGTCATTTCCGCCATTGGCATTATCGTTTTTGCTTTTATACTACTATATGTCAACGCAGAAAAAAGCGTTGTCAACAACAATTGCAGTTCTTAACGGAATTGTAATGCTTATCCCGTCGGCGATTATTCTGGCAAAGCTTTTCGGAATAACCGGTGTGTGGTATTCTTTTGTTGTATCACAGTTAGGAACTCTTGCTGTTGTTTATATCATCACTATTGTAATGAGAAATAAATCAAAGGGTAAATATGACAGTTTTTATCTCCTTGAAACAAATGATGACCACGAAATTATCTCGCTGTCATATAAGTGTACAAAGGAAAACGCTGCGGGAGCTTCACTGTATCTTACATCTTTTCTTACATCTCACGGAACGGAAAAAAATAAGGCAAACAGAGTTGCTGTTGCAATTGAAGGCATATTAGCAAATCTCGCACAGCGTAATGAAAATAAAAAGAAGATAGATATTGATATCCGTATATCCATTGACGGCGAGGAAATTATTATTTCCATCCGCTATAATGGAATCCCCTTTGATTTCACATTGGATGAAAGTGACGAGGATACATTTTCAGATATTAAAGTTGTTAAAGGAATTTCAAAAAGTATTGAATACTCAAATGTGCTGGGTTTTAACAGATTAATAATTAAAATATAATTTAAGGAAAAATAGAGGTGGCTGAAATGAGTAATGAAAAAAAGACCGGTTTATCAAAAACAGAATACGGCATATATGTCGACTTTGTCCAAAACCCTAAAAGTACGGCGTATAATCTCCCTCAGTTTTTTACTTTTGAAAAAAGCACAGATGTAATAAAGCTGAAAGAGGCTGTTGAGAAGGCTATTGACAATCACCCATATCTTAAGACCCGACTTAGCGTTAGCGAAAACGGAAGTGTCTACAAAAGCATTTGTGATGAGCCTGCGTATGTTGAGATAAAGGAAATGAATTATGGGGATATTGACAAGGCAGCTTATGTCTATCCTTTTGATCTGCTGAATGACAGGCTGTACAGATGCTGTATTTTTAACACAGAGTCTTTGGTTATCCTGTTTTGGGATGTACATCACATAGTTTTTGACGGATATTCTCTGCATATATTTATGGAAGATATATACAGGGCATTAAGCAATCAGCAGCTGGAGCCGGAGCTTTACACGGGAAATGATGTTTCCGAAGATGAGGAGCAAAGACTTGCTTCGCCGGATTTTGATGATGCAAAGAAGTATTATAATTCTGTTTTTGGCGGACTTGAACTGGAATCTGTTCCTATTTATGATAAAAACGAGGGCAGCTCTGTCGCTAGGAAATTCCGCTTTGATTTTAACTCGTTTGACGCAGATGATATAAAGAAATATGCCCACACTCACGAAATAAAGTCCAGTACTTTTTTTACAGGTGTGTTTGGTTTTGTGCTGTCAAAATTTGCCGGTGCAGACGAAAGCTTGTTTTCCACTATTTATAATGGGCGAAAGCCAAAGATAGCAAGAAGCTGCGGAATGTTCGTCAAGACCCTGCCTGTATATTGTAATCTAAACAAAAATGATAACATAGAGCAGTATCTCAATGACTTAGATTCACAGCTTGACAATAACAGAAAACACGATTTGTATTCATATGTTGATATATGTGCAGACTTGCAGATAAATCCGCAGACTCTTTTTGCATATCAGGGTGACGCATGGCAAAGCGTAAGCTTTGGAGGAAAGCAAATTATTGCCGAAACTGTTGATTCGCCCGACCCAAAGTCGGCTATTACCTTTGAAGTATTCAGACTGAACGGCAGATTTTATGCCACCATTGAATACAGGTCTGACTTGTATGAGGAAGAAACAATGCGGGTGTTCGCACACTGTTTTGAAAAGGCGGCATGCGAATTTTTGTCAAAGCAGAATTTAAGTGAAGTTGTAATTACCGACGACTTACAGCTTGCACTTATTGACAGCTTAAATCATACGGAAAAAGCCTACGACAGTGAAAAGACCGTTGTGGATTTGTTCAGGGAACAGGCAAAGGCAAATCCCGAAAATACCGCCGTTGTATATCTTGACAAAAAATATACATACAGACAGGTAGATGAAATCTCCGACAGTATAAGCGGATATATTTCATCATTAGGCATAGGCAGAGAGGACGTTGTTTCTATCCTTATCCCGAGATGTGAATACATGGTTATTGCTTCTCTGGGTGTATCCAAATCAGGTGCTGCATATCAGCCTCTTGACCCGTCATACCCTTCCGAGCGCCTTGAATTTATGCTAAAGGATGCCAACGCCAAGCTGCTTATCGCCGATAAGTCTCTGCTTGACCGTGTACCGAATTATCAGGGCAGGGTGCTTCTTCTTGACGATATTCCAACTCTTTCGAAGTGGGATAAAGCAGCCGAGGCACCAAATCCGCAGGATTTGTTTATCCTTCTGTATACATCAGGCTCAACCGGCGTACCTAAGGGCGTAATGCTGGAACACAGGAATATTGCATCATTCTGCAATTGGTTTATAAGCTACTATAATTTAACATCCAAGTCAAGGGTGGCTGCTTACGCAAGCTACGGTTTTGATGCCAATATGATGGATATATA
>JBJENU010000221.1:0-8478 GCA_051880355.1 Lachnospiraceae bacterium
ACCCTAAGATGGCTGAGTACATCTACACAGAGAGAAATGGTATCCATATCATCGATTTGCAGAAGTCTGTAGGCAAGGTAGACGAAGCTTACAAGGCAGTTGCAGATGTTGCAGCAGAAGGCGGCACAATCCTTTTCGTAGGTACAAAGAAGCAGGCACAGGATGCTGTTGCTACAGAGGCTGAAAGATGCGGTATGTTCTACGTTAATGAGAGATGGTTGGGCGGTATGCTTACCAACTTTAAGACTATCCAGTCAAGAATTGCAAGATTAAAAGAAATCGAAACAATGCAGGAAGACGGAACATTCGATGTTCTTCCTAAGAAGGAAGTTATTCTTCTTAAGAAAGAGCTTGAAAAGCTTCAGAAGAATCTTGGCGGTATCAAGAATATGACAAAGGTTCCTGACGCAATTTTCGTTGTTGACCCTAAGAAGGAAAGAATCTGTATCCAGGAAGCTCATGCACTTGGCATTAAGCTTATCGGTATCGTTGATACAAACTGTGATCCGGATGAACTTGATTATGTAATCCCAGGTAATGATGATGCTATCAGAGCTGTTAAGCTTATCGTAGCTAAGATGGCAGACGCTGTTATCGAAGCTAACCAGGGTGCTGAAGCTTTAGTTAATACTGAAACTGAAGCAGAAGAAGTTGAAGAGACAGTAGAAGCTTAATTAAGCTTGTAATGATGCTTCAACCTGCAGACCAGGTTGAAGCATTTTTTAAATAATTCAAAAACAAACGGAGGTTTTTTAAAATGGCAGCAATTACAGCAGGCATGGTAAAAGAATTAAGAGAAATGACAGGTGCTGGTATGATGGACTGCAAGAAGGCACTTGCAGAAACAGATGGCGATATGGAGGCAGCAGTAGAAGTTCTTAGAAAGAGCGGCGCTGCAAAGATGGAGAAGAAGGCTGGCAGAATCGCAGCTGAAGGTATTACTAAGGTTGCAATGTCTGGCAATACAGCAGTTGTAGTTGAAGTTAACTCAGAGACAGACTTCGTTGCTAAGAATGAAGTTTTCCAGGCATTCGTTCAGGATGTAGCTGATAAGGCTCTTGCATCTTCAGTTGAAGCAGCTGGTGATGGCGAGGACGTATGTGGTATCCTTGATATGAAGGCTGAACTTGAAGATAAGACTCTTAAGATTGGTGAAAAGCTTTCTATCAGAAGATTTGCTAAGGTTACAGGTGATACAGTTACTTCTTACGTTCACGGTGGCGGAAGAATCGGTGTTCTTGTAGCAGCTAACGGCGCTTCAGACGAAGCCGCTAAGGAAGCTCTTACAAACGTAGCAATGCAGATTGCAGCTATGAACCCACAGTACATCAGCGAAAGTGACATCACAGATGAAGAAAAGGCTAAGATTGAGGAAATCGTTATTGACAGCTCAATCAACGATCCGGCAACTCTTCCGGCACCAATCCTTACAAAGCTTATTACAAAAGCTATTGATGAAAAGATTTGGAGTGATGAAGATATCGCTACCTACAACAACCCGGAAGTTAAGAAGCAGTACTTATTCAATTTCCTTTCAAAGGAAGCAGCTGCACAGCTTGCTGAATTAGCTATGGCTGACAAGGAATCAATTATTAATGATAAGATTTTTGCAGGTGCTATCAAGGGACGTATTGCTAAGCAGTACAAGGAAATCTGTCTTCTTGACCAGGTTTATGTTAAGGCAGAAGATGGCAAGCAGACAGTAGCTGCATATCTTGCTTCAGTTAACAAGGCAATCACAATCACTAAGGTTGTACGTTTTGAAGTTGGCGAAGGTATGGAGAAGAAGAATGAAGACTTCGCAGCAGAAGTTGCAGCACAGTTAGGCAAGTAATTCAGAAAATTATAAACCTCATGTCATTTATCACTTTTTTGTGAAATGATATGAGGTTTTTTATTATGGGAATTTATAATTCTTTAATAATTCTTCCCTTGCACATACCTGTCAGTCTATGGTACAATAGACCATTAGGAGGCGATAAAATGGAACAGAGTGTTAAGTTTGCAATTTTTGAAGAATTAGATAAAATTGTTACTGAAAAACAGATGGAAAATGATGAGGTTCAGGTGGCTAAAGTGATTCAGCCGCTGCTTCCACAGCTTGCTTCAAAATATAATGTTGATATGGTTGATGTGTTTGTGGAATATATGGACCATGTGGCGATTAAGGCCAAGCATATGGCTATGAAGGAAGAAGAGATGCAGGTGGATATAGACGCACCTGATTTTAAATTATACTAATGTTTTTGGAGGAAACAGATGGCAGGTTCAAGCTTTGGTGAGATTTTTAGAGTGACTACGTGGGGTGAATCCCATGGAAAGGGGCTTGGCGTTGTGGTTGACGGCTGCCCTGCAGGAATCAGCTTAGATGAGGAGGATGTGCAGGTACTTCTTGACAGAAGAAAACCGGGACAGAGCAGGTTTACTACACAGAGAAATGAAGATGATGCTGTGGAGATTATGTCAGGTGTTTTTGAGGGTAAGACCACAGGTACACCAATTTCTATGGTTGTATATAATAAAACCCAGCGTTCTGCCGACTATTCGGAGATAGCTAATTATTACAGACCGGGACATGCAGATTACACCTTCGATGTAAAATACGGCTTCAGAGATTACAGAGGCGGCGGCCGTTCATCAGGTCGTGAAACAATAGGAAGAGTTGCTGCAGGTGCCATTGCCAAAAAGATTTTAAAGAGCCTTGGAATTACAGTGACGGCTTATTCACGCTCAATCGGACCGGTTGATATTGATTATGAGAGATTTTCCATGGCTGAGGCCATGAACAACCCTTTTTATATGCCTGATGATAAGGCTGCACAGCAGGTGGCAGAGTATGCCAACGAGAAAATGCATGAGCTTGACTCTATGGGTGGCGTTATTGAGTGTGTTGTCAAGAATATGATTCCAGGTGTGGGGGAGCCTGTTTTTGATAAGCTGGATGCCAACCTTGCCAAGGCAGTGATGTCAATTGGTGCAGTAAAGGGGTTTGAAATAGGTTTGGGCTTTGAGGCGGCAAGGACGACAGGTAAGGTTAATAATGACGAATTTTTCTACGATGATAATGGCAATGTGTGCAAGCACAGCAATAACGCAGGAGGAATTCTTGGCGGAATAAGCGACGGAACTGACATTGTGCTTCGTGCGGCAGTTAAGCCGACTCCTTCAATTGCAGCTAACCCGCATACTATCAACAAAGACGGCGAAAATATTGAGATTTCCATTAAGGGAAGACATGATCCTATGATTGTGCCGAGAGCTGTTGTCGTTGTTGAATCAATGGTTGCAATCACACTGGTTGACATGATTTTTCGGTCAATGACATCAAAGATTGACGGAATAGTAGATTTCTTCGAAAGGAACTAATATACTATGTATGAAATAATTGCTACAGACGGGCGTGCCAAAAGAGCTGAATTTACAACGGTTCATGGCAAGGTTTCAACACCTGTATTTATGAACGTGGGAACTGCCGCCGCAATAAAAGGTGCTGTTGCTACAACGGATTTGCAGGAGATTGGAACACAGATTCAACTGTCCAACACATACCATCTTCATGTAAGACCGGGTGATGCACTGGTTAAGGAAATGGGTGGTATCCATAAGTTTATGAACTGGGACAAGCCGGTGCTTACTGATTCCGGGGGATTTCAGGTGTTTTCCCTTGCGGGGCTTCGCAAGATAAAAGAAGAAGGCGTGTTTTTTAACTCACATGTGGATGGCCGCAAGATTTTTATGGGACCGGAAGAAAGTATGCAAATTCAGTCTAATCTGGCTTCCACAATTGCCATGGCTTTTGATGAGTGCCCGCCGGCACTGGCTGACAGAAGCTACATTCAGAATTCTGTGGACAGAACCACGCGATGGTTACAGCGCTGCAAAAAAGAGATGGCAAGGCTTAATGAGCTGGATGATACAATTAATAAGAGCCAGCTTCTTTTTGCAATTAACCAGGGCGGTATTCTGCCGGATATAAGAATTGACCATGCTAAAAGAATTGCTGAAATGGAACTTGACGGATACGCTGTGGGCGGTCTTGCAGTTGGTGAGAGCCATGAGGAGATGTACAATGTTCTTGATGAGGTTGTGCCTCATCTGCCAAAGGACAAGCCAACCTACCTTATGGGTGTTGGAACACCTGCCAATATTCTGGAGGCCGTTGACAGAGGTGTTGACTTTTTTGACTGTGTATATCCGTCCCGCAATGGAAGACACGGTCATGTGTATACCAAATTCGGCAAGATTAATCTTTTCAATGAGGCATTTAAGACAGATTCAAGGCCTATCGAAGAGGGCTGTAACTGTCCGACCTGCCGGAATTATTCAAGAGGCTATATAAGACATCTTTTAAAAGCTAAGGAAATGCTTGGAATGAGACTTTGTGTTCTTCATAACCTGTATTTTTATAATCATCTTATGGAGGATATCAGGGGAGCCATTGAAGAACACAGATACAGTTCATTTAAGAAGGAACGTCTTGAAATGCTTAATAATAACAATTGACTTTCAGACGTGAATAGGTTATTATATTATAAGTGTTTTATTTTAGAATTTAGGAGGAAGACATATGTTTCTTACAGAAAGCGGCGCAGGCGGAGTTAATCCGATTATTATGATCGTTGTTTATATTGTATTTATCGGTGGTTTAATGTATTTTATGGCAATCAGACCACAGAAGAAGCAGCAGAAGCAACAGCAGCAGTTAATCAACTCAATGGAGAATGGTGATTACGTTCTTACAAGCAGCGGCTTTTATGGCACTGTAATTGATATTACAGATGATATGGTAATAGTTGAATTCGGTAACAATAAGAATTGCCGTATTCCAATGGACAAGAGTGCCATTGTCCGCATTGAAAAACCGGAACAGTAGATTTTGTGCCCCCACTGTGAAAGTGGGGGTAATTTTTAATCGTATAGGAAAGAGAAGATTTTATGGGAAACAGACTGAAAAATTATATTGTCTCAATGAAGGAGCGGGCGGCAAGACCTGACAAGGCAACTAAGGATGAGCTGGATGAAATTCTTGTACAGATTGGCTTTTTCCAGCATGAGCGACTGATTCATCTGCTGGTTACACTGGCTTTTGCAGTTTTTGCTATATTTTCTATGTTTTTTTATCTGATTACTGAACAGATAATGGTGCTGGTTTTGTTTTTTTCGTTTCTTGTCCTTTTAATTCCTTATATTAAGCATTATTACCTACTGGAAAACGGCACACAGGAATTATATAAATTGTACGATGAGATTAAAAATAAATAATTTTAGCAAATAATTTTTAATTTTTTATTGAAAAAATAGTCGAATTGCGATATTATATAGAGTGATTTTTACTACATAATGGTAGATTATAATATAGGAGGCAGAATATGGAATTTAACGTAGTTACCATTTCAGGTGACGGTATCGGTCCTGAGATAGTCAGAGAGGCAAAGAAAGTGCTTGATAAAGTTGGACAGGTGTACGGACACAAGTTTAACTATACTGAGGTGCTTATGGGAGGTTGTTCCATTGATGCGTACGGCGTGCCACTTACAGATGAAGCTTTGGAGACTGCAAGAAACAGTGACTCAGTTCTGCTTGGTGCTGTCGGCGGCAATGTGGGTAATTCAAAGTGGTATGATGTTGCACCGGATTTAAGACCGGAGGCGGGTCTTCTTAAGATTAGAAAGGGACTGGGACTTTTTGCCAATATCCGTCCTGCATATCTGTATGATGAGCTTAAGGCTGCCTGCCCGCTTAAGGATGAAATTATCGGTGACGGCTTTGATATGGTTATTATGCGTGAGCTTACAGGCGGCGTTTACTTCGGACCTCGCAAGACTGAGGAAGTGGACGGGGTGAGAAAGGCAACCGACACAATGCCATATGATGAGAATGAGATTAGAAGAATTGCCATTAAGGCTTTTGAAATTGCCATGAAGAGAAATAAGAGAGTTGTCAGTGTTGACAAGGCTAATGTTCTTGACACATCAAGACTCTGGAGAAAGGTTGTGAAGGAGGTTGCAGCTGATTACCCTGAGGTAACTCTTACAGATATGCTTGTTGACAACTGCGCTATGCAGCTTGTTATGAATCCAAGACAGTTCGATGTAATTCTTACGGAGAATATGTTTGGCGATATTTTGTCAGATGAGGCAAGTATGATTACAGGTTCAATCGGTATGCTTTCATCTGCAAGTCTCGGCAGCACCAAGCTTGGCCTGTATGAGCCTAGTCATGGTTCTGCTCCTGATATTGCCGGCAAGGATATTGCCAATCCTATAGCAACAATTCTTTCGGCGGCAATGATGCTTAGGTATTCCTTTGACCTTGATAAGGAAGCTGATGCAGTTGAAGCAGCAGTGAAAAAGGTTCTCAAGGATGGTTTCAGAACAGTTGATATTATGTCTTCTGGATGCACACAGGTTGGAACCACACAGATGGGCGACCTTATTGCAGAGAGAATTTAATCCCAATTCAAGGGGTTTTGACACCCTTATTTTTATAATATACGGAGGAATTTTTATGAAGAGTGATAATGTAAAAAAAGGTATGCAGCAGGCACCTCACCGCTCACTTTTTAATGCCCTTGGCTTTACTAAGGAAGAGATGGATAAGCCACTGGTTGGTATTGTAAGCTCATATAATGAAATTGTACCGGGTCATATGAACCTTGATAAAATTGTTAATGCTGTTAAGCTTGGCGTTGCAGAAGCAGGCGGCGTACCTGTGGTATTCCCTGCAATTGCCGTATGTGACGGCATTGCAATGGGTCATATCGGTATGAAATATTCCCTTGTGACAAGAGATTTGATTGCAGATTCTACAGAGTGTATGGCAACAGCCCATCAGTTTGATGCACTTGTTATGGTGCCTAACTGTGACAAGAATGTTCCGGGCCTTCTTATGGCAGCGGCAAGAATCAATGTGCCTACAGTTTTTGTAAGCGGCGGTCCAATGCTTGCAGGTCATGTAAAGGGTCATAAGACAAGTCTTTCTTCAATGTTTGAAGCAGTTGGTTCTTATGCGGCAGGTACTATGTCGGAGGCTGATGTGTGTGAATTTGAGCAGAAGGCATGTCCTACATGCGGTTCATGCTCAGGTATGTACACAGCCAACTCAATGAACTGCCTTACAGAGGCACTTGGTATGGGTCTTCGCGGCAATGGTACAATTCCTGCAGTATATTCAGACAGAATCCGTCTTGCCAAGCACGCAGGTATGGCTGTTATGGAGCTTTTGAAGAAGGATATCCGTCCAAGGGATATTATTACAAAGGAATCAATGATTAATGCTCTTACAATGGATATGGCACTGGGCTGCTCAACTAACAGTATGCTTCACCTGCCGGCTATTGCACATGAAATCGGCTTTGATTTTGACATTAAGTTTGCCAATGAAATCAGTGAAAAAACTCCTAATCTGTGTCACCTTGCTCCGGCAGGCCCTACATATATGGAAGACCTTAACGAGGCAGGCGGCGTGTATGCAGTTATGAAGGAGCTTGCTGACATTGGCCTTATTAATACAGAGTGTATGACAGTAACAGGTAAAACAATCGGCGAGAATATTGCCGATGCAGTTAACCGCAATCCTGAGGTTATACGAACCGTTGATAACCCATATAGTAAAACAGGCGGTCTGGCAGTTCTCAGCGGTAATCTGGCTCCGGACGGAAGCGTTGTAAAGCGTTCTGCCGTAGTTGAAGAAATGATGGTACATCAGGGTCCTGCAAGAGTCTTTGAATGTGAGGAAGACGCAATTGCTGCCATCAAGGGCGGTAAGATTGTTGCAGGGGATGTTGTGGTTATCAGATACGAAGGTCCTAAGGGTGGTCCGGGTATGAGAGAAATGCTCAATCCTACATCAGCAATTGCAGGTATGGGACTTGGCTCGAGCGTTGCCCTTATTACAGACGGACGTTTCTCAGGTGCAAGCCGCGGTGCTTCAATCGGCCATGTTTCACCGGAAGCAGCAGTGGGCGGTCCGATTGCGCTTGTGGAAGAAGGCGACATAATCAGCATCAATATTCCGGAAATGAAGCTTGAACTTCTTGTGTCTGACGAGGAGCTTGCAGCACGTAAGGCAAAGTGGCAGCCAAGGCAGCCTAAGGTTACAACCGGATATCTTGCAAGATATGCCGAAATGGTAACATCAGGTAACAGAGGCGCTATATTGGAAATGCCTAAGAACTAAATTATATACTAAGATAAAAGAAAGGCTTTTGATTTATGAAGATAAATGGTTCAGAAATCATTGTTGAATGTTTAAAAGAGCAGGGTGTTGACACTGTTTTCGGATACCCCGGCGGAGCTATTCTTAATGTATATGATGCTCTTTATAAGCATTCTGATGAGATTACACATATTTTGACATCCCATGAGCAGGGTGCAAGCCACGCTGCTGACGGATATGCAAGAGCAACCGGAAAGGTTGGCGTATGTCTTGCAACATCAGGTCCGGGAGCGACTAATCTTGTAACAGGAATTGCAACTG
>JBJENU010000222.1:0-8423 GCA_051880355.1 Lachnospiraceae bacterium
ATAATTCCGCCTATTGTAATCCTAATCTGCAGGGCAAAGGTGATTACCATGATTCCAAGATTGAGAATCACAGGAGACTCAAGACCGAAGGTCTGTCCAAAATTAAGCCAGCTAAGCCAGCCGATATTCTTGGTAAGTTCTGCTATGAAGCCTCCAAGTACAACACCTGCAAGAATCATAAGTAAAAGTGCCCACGCATTTTTGTTCTTAGCAACACTCATGTAAAGTTCCTCTTTTCGTATGTCTATTCAACTAATCTAATATATTCTACCATATTTTTTTAATTATGTATGGATTTATTTTTCGACTAAATGTTACAATTTACAGTCCTTTTATCTCACCGGCAGCCTTCATTTCAGTAAGACTCTTTAAAATTCCCAGTTTTGCATGATACCATGTAAGTCCACCCTGGAAAAACACTGTATATGGCGGTCTTAACGGACCATCTGCTGACAGTTCAATGCTTGAACCCTGTACAAATGCACCGGCAGCCATAATAACGTCAGAATCATATCCGGGCATGGCCCATGGTTCAGGAACAACAAAGCTGTCAACAGGTGCAGCAGCCTGAATGCCCTTGCAAAATGCAATAAGTCCGTTAGCAGTTTTACATTCCACCGCCTGGATAATATCATACCTTTCCTCAGTTGCATTGGGAATACATTTAAATCCCAGACCTTCATATACATTAGCAGCAAAAATCGCACCTTTTAAGGCACCTGCCACAACTGTAGGTGCAAGAAAAAGTCCCTGATAAAATGACTGATTTACACCAAGGCTTGCACCAACCTCTTTTCCAAGTCCCGGACTTGAAAGCCTGAAAGCAGCCTGTTCAACACATTCCTCTGTACCTGCAATATAACCGCCGCATGGTGCAAGACCTCCACCCGGATTTTTTATAAGCGAGCCCACAACCATATCAGCACCAACATCGCCAGGCTCAATGGTTTCTACAAATTCTCCGTAGCAGTTATCCACCATACAGATAACATCAGGCTTAATCCCTTTAATAAATGATATTAATTCACCAATTCTTCCAACCGACAGTGTAGGCCTCTGGGCATAACCCTTGGAACGCTGGATTGTGACAAGCCTGGTTTTTTCGTTAATTGCTTTTCTTATTCCGTCAAAGTCAAAGTTTCCGTCAGGCAGTAAATCCACCTGTCTGTAGGAAATACCATACTCAGCAAGACTTCCCCTGGAAGGTCTTATGCCGATGATTTCATCCATTGTGTCATAAGGCTTACCAACCGGAGACAAAAGCTCATCGCCGGGTCTTAAATTGGCTGCAAGGGCAACGTTGAGTGCATGGGTTCCGCACATAATCTGTGGGCGTACCAAAGCAGACTCTGTATGGAAAATATCAGCATATACCTGCTCCAGTGTGTCTCTTCCGTCATCATTGTAGCCATAACCTGTTGACGTTCCGAAATGCATCTCACTTACTTTGTTTTTTTGCATTGCAGCTATAACCTTCATCTGGTTATATTCGGCAACCTTATCAATATTGTCAAATCTGTCCTTTAATTTAGCGATAATACCCTCTCCGTATTCATATATTTCCTTAGAAATACCCAGATTCAGGTACATATCATTAATCTGCTCTAACATACTATTCCTTTCTCCTTTGCAAGTCTTATTATTTCCTGCAAAATTAATTCCGTATCATAATTAAACTTTGGATAATCCAGCCAGATAACATCCTTTTCACGCTTGAACCATGTTATCTGCCGCTTTGCAAAATGTCTTGTGTCACGCTTTATTATATCAATGGCAGTTTCAAGGTCATACTCTCCGTCAAGATATCCTATAACCTCCTTATAACCTATCCCCTGCATAGCTGTGCTGTCTTTTTTACAGCCCATGTCAAGAAGTTTTTTAACTTCATCTTCAAGTCCTGCATCAAACATATTATCAACACGCTTGTCAATGCGCTCATAAACTCTGTCCCTGTCATCATTTAATACAAAGTAGAGGGAATTAAAGGCAGATACTTTTTTACTTTCCTTCTCATTATGTCTGGAAATCATCTCGCCTGTCTGTTTGAAAAACTCCAAAGCCCTTATAACGCGCTTAACATTGTTGGCATGAATTGCAGTTGCTGCATCAGGGTCAACTTTTCTTAACATATCATGGAGATATTCGTTACCCTTTTCCTCTGCGATTTTTCTTAATTCACTGCGATACCTTGTATCACCGTCATCGCCTTTGTCAAAATCAATATCGTATAAAAGAGCCTGAATATAAAAGCCTGTTCCTCCTGCAATTATTGGAATTGCACCCTTGGAATATATTTTATCAAGGGCTTCTAATGCCATTTCTTTAAAGACAGCAACATTAAAATCGCTGTCAGGCTCTAAAATATCAATAAGATAGTGAGTAACATTATCCATTTCTTCATTTGTTACCTTTGCAGTTCCAATATCCATATGCTTATAAACCTGCATGGAATCCGCACTTATTATTTCGCCGCCAATTGCCTTTGCAAGCTTTACAGACATTGCTGTTTTTCCCACTGCAGTTGGGCCGGTGAGTATTATCAATGGTTTTTTATCCATAAAATCAATCCAATTCAACTAAACTATTCGCTTAAATTTCTTTTCTATCTCATATCTGGTCATAGAAATAAGTGTTGGTCTGCCATGAGGACAATTATAGGGATTTTCAAGTTCCATAAGCTCATCAATCAAAGCCTTGGCTTCAATCGCCGTGATTGTGTCATGACCCTTAATGGCAGCCTTGCATGCCATTGATGCAACTTTTTGTGCAACCAGTTCTCTTGAACGCTTACCGTTATTTTCTGCAAGAGAATCTATCATTTCAATCAGAAGCTGCTTTTCATCAATTCTTGGAAGTGACGAAGGTATGGCTGTAACTTTGTATTCATTGCCTCCGAAGCTTTCCAGCTCAAAGCCCATCTGGAGAAAAATATCCATATTATCCTTTAAAATATTTTCCTCATTGCCGCGCAGGGAAATAATCATAGGAGGATTAAGCTGTTGTGAAATCATCTTATTCTCTTCAAGGTTTTTCATAAGCTTCTCATACAGAACCTTCTCATGGGCCGCATGCTGGTCCATAATAAAAAACTTATCCTCAAATTCAATGAGCCAGTAGGTTTCAAAAAGCTGTCCGATAAGCTTGATTTTACTGCTGGTTTTAACATCAAGCAGCTTATCATCAAGAACCTCCTGCCGATACTGTCTGCTGTCACCGGCTGAATATTTTTCAATCCCTGCCGTTTCCATTACCTTCTCAATAGGCACCGTTTTTTTTGCTTCCTGCTGATAAGAGATAGTCCGTTTAACTTCAAAAGGCTCAGGAATCCTCTCCTTTGGCACCTGCACCGGCGTTACCGGCTTAACATCCTGCTTAGGGGTTGTATCCACAACATCATTAAACTTTAAATCATCCAGAGATACTTTTGGTATAAGCTCTCTGCCACTTAAAGCATCTCTTAAAGTTCGCATTGTAAAGCTATAGACATATTCACTATTGGAAAATCTTAGTTCCATCTTGGTAGGATGAACATTGACGTCTATAATCTCAGGTGCTATTTCAAAATTAAGAACAACAAATGGATACTGGTGGAGCATAATAAAACCCTGATAGGCTTCTTCAATGGCTCGTGCAAGAACGTTGCTTCTAATGTAACGTCTGTTTACGTAGTAATTTTCATAAGAACGGTTACCCCTCGAAATAAGAGGTTTGCCTATAAATCCTTTTATGGAAAAATCCTGGGTCTTGGCATCAATCTCAATAAGGTTGCCGGTAATATCCCTTCCGTATATCTGATATATAATCTCTTTCAGATTGCCATTGCCTGATGTGTGCAGCTTATTCTGGTTATTGTTAATAAACCTGAAAGAAATATTAGGGTTGGAAAGGGCCATATGTTCAACAAGTGCACTGATATAGCCCGCCTCAGTGGTGGCTGTTTTAAGGAACTTTTTCCTAACTGGAGTATTGTAAAATAAATTTCTAACAATAAATGTTGTTCCGTCAGGGGCACCTATCTCTTCATTGGAAATCTCTTTGCCGCCTTCAATAACATATCTTCTGCCGGAAAAACTCTCTTTAGGCTTGGTTATAAGTTCTACCTGTGCAACTGCCGCTATGCTTGCCAGAGCCTCACCTCTGAAACCAAGGCTTGCAACTGTCATAAGGTCCTCTACGGATTTTATCTTACTTGTGGCATGGCTTGTAAAAGCAAGTGCCAGTTCATCAGCATTAATACCGCATCCGTTATCGGTAATTCTTATAAAAGAAATACCGCCCTCTTTTATTTCCACTGTAATGGCTGTAGCCTTGGCATCAATGGCATTTTCCACAAGCTCCTTTACCACTGATGAGGGTCTTTCTATGACCTCGCCGGCTGCTATTTTATTAATTGTACTTTCATCAAGCACTGCAATTCCCAAGGCAAGTCACCTCCTACCATCTGTTTTTTAACTTGTTCTGCAGTTTATAAAGTGTATTAAGGGCATCAAGAGGAGTCATGTTACCAATATCAAGCCCCTTTAATTCTTCGAGAATATCATCATCTTTTACTGTGTCAAAAAGTGACATCTGTTTAACTTCAAGCTGGTTGATGGACTTTGTATATTTTTCTTCCTGCTTTTTTGAATAAGCAGCCAAATCCTTAGCTTTAGCGGAAATATCAGCTGACTTTAATTCACTTAAAATCTCCTTTGAGCGTTCAATTACAGTATCCGGTACACCTGCCAGCTTGGCAACCTGAATGCCGTAGCTGTTATCTGCACCGCCCTTTACAATTTTGCGAAGAAAAACAATGTCGTCTCCCTGCTCTTTCACGGCAATACTGTAGTTATTAACACCGGACAGCGTTCCCTCAAGCTCGGTAAGCTCATGATAATGAGTTGCAAATAAAGTTTTAGCACCTAAAACCTTGGTGTTGCTTATGTACTCAACAACTGCCCATGCAATACTGAGACCGTCAAAGGTACTGGTGCCACGGCCAATTTCATCAAGAATAAGAAGGCTTTTTGATGTGGCATTGCGCAGAATATTGGCAACCTCAGCCATTTCAACCATAAAGGTTGACTGCCCCGATGCCAGATCATCTGATGCGCCAACTCGTGTAAAAATTCTGTCAACAATACTTATATTGGCACTTTCAGCCGGTACAAATGAGCCAATCTGGGCCATAAGGACAATGAGGGCTGCCTGTCTCATATATGTTGATTTACCTGCCATATTAGGACCTGTAATAATGGAAATTCTGTTGCCTGAGTTATCCAGATAAATATCGTTGGCAACAAACATATTGTTTGGAATCATTTTTTCCACAACGGCGTGACGGCCGTTTTTTATGTCTATTATCCCTTTTTCATTAATCCTTGGACGGACATAGGAATTCTGCATGGCAACCACTGAAAGCGATGCGAACACATCAATATCTGCAATGGCTTTTGCTGTGGTCTGAATACGCACAACCTGTGTGTTAATATCATCCCTCAGCTGACAGAAAATTTCATACTCAAGGTTAATGAGTTTTTCCTCTGCACCCATTATAATATTTTCTAACTCCTTTAACTCAGGAGTTGTATAACGTTCAGCATTGGTTAATGTCTGTTTTCTTGTATATCTGTCTTCCGGAACCATGTTTTTATATGTATTGGTAATTTCAATACAGTAGCCGAAAACCTTGCTGTATTTAATTTTAAGTGATTTAATGCCGGTAAGCTCCCGCTCCTTTGCCTCAAGGCCTGCAAGCCAGTCTTTGCCTTCTGTCTTGGCATTTCTTAACTTGTCCACCTCTTCGTTATAGCCCGATTTGATAATACCGCCGTCGTGAACTGTAATAGGTGCATCCAAATCGATGGCGTCATCAATCATATGATATATATCATTCAAATCATCAAATTTTTCCAGAATTTCAGATGCCAGGTCACTGTGAAAATCCTTAAGGATAGCCTTAATGTAAGGCAGCATTTCAAGGGAGGATTTAAAAGCCAGCAAATCTCTTGGATTAACTGATTTACAGCTTATTTTACTCATCAGTCTTTCCAGGTCGTATACAGGATTGAGGTACTCTCTTATCTCATCCCTTAACATGGCATTGGTACAGAATTCTTCAATCAAATCCTGTCTTGCCATAATATCTTCCTTGCAGATAAGAGGCTGTTCAATAATGTTTCTTAAATGTCTGGCTCCCATGGCAGTTTTAGTCTTGTCAAGAACCCACAACAGCGAGCCTCTCTTCTGTTTATCCCGAAGTGTTTCAACAAGCTCAAGGTTACGTCTTGAAGAACTGTCAATAATCATATATCTGCCTGTAGTATAAGGTGTAAGTGCAGTAAGATGACCAAGGTCGCTTTTCTGTGTCTCATACAGATACATAAGCAAAGCTCCCGCAGCCACAATACCGGTAGGATAATCCTTTACACCCATGCCGTCAAGACTTGCAACCTTGAAATGTTCTTTCAGCTTATTGACGCACTGTTCACCGTTAAAATACCAGCTGTCAAGGTTAGATTTGGCGATGTGCAGCTTTTCACAGAGTCCGTCTATTTCTACGCCGCTCATATCAAAAAATTCATTGCATATAATTTCTGCAGGAACAAACTTTTTAATTTCATCTAGAAGCGTGTTTTTGTTGTTAATTTCAGTCACATAGTACTCACCTGTGGAAAAATCAACAATTGATACGCCAAAAACATCTCCGATATACGCAATACTCATAAGATAGTTGTTGCGCCCTGAATCCAGATTCTCAATGTTAAGATTAGTGCCTGGTGTGACCACCCTGATAACTTCACGTTTTACAATGCCCTTGGCGAGCTTAGGGTCTTCAACCTGTTCGCAGATTGCTACCTTAAAGCCTTTGGCAATAAGTCTGCTTATATAGTTTTCTGCTGCGTGGAAGGGTATACCGCACATTGGTGCCCTCTCTTCCTGCCCGCAGTCCTTACCGGTAAGTGTAAGCTCAAGATTCTTAGATGCCACAAGTGCATCGTCAAAAAACATTTCATAAAAGTCTCCCAGACGATAAAACAAAATGGCGTCAGGATAATTTTTTTTAGTTTCAAGATAATGCTGCATCATCGGTGAATATTCAGCCATTTTATAATCTCCTTAAATCATTCGGCCCAGATAATAAAAGCCCTTTTCCTCTTCAAGTTTTACTTCGACAATTTTTCCGATAAGACTGCCATCCCCCGGAAAATGCACCAGAGTATTGTTCATAAGCCTGCCTGTGACAAGAGTGCTGTCATGATCATTCACATCCTCCACAAGGACCTTGACAGTTGAACCAACCAGCTTTCCTGTGTTACTCTGGGAACATTCTGCAATAAGATCAAGAAGCCTGTTGAATCTGTCCTTTACAACCTCCTCGTCGACCTGATTATCCATTGTTGCCGCAGGAGTTCCACTCCTTCTTGAATAGATAAATGTATAAGCACTATCATATCTTGCCTTTTTAACAACATCCATAGTTTCTAAGAAGTCTTCCTCTGTCTCTCCCGGGAAACCTACGATAATATCCGTTGTAATTGCACAGTCAGGAATGCGGCTGCGTATTTTACTTACAAGTTCAAGATAATGCTCCTTGGTATATCGCCTGTTCATTTTTTTAAGAATGTTGGTGCTTCCTGACTGTAATGGTAAATGCATATGATGGCATATTTTTTCAGACTTAGCCATAACTTCTATTAATTCATCCGACAAATCCTTTGGATGGGGTGTCATAAACCTGATTCTCTCAAGACCTTCTATTTTTTCAATTTCCTTAAGAAGCTGTGCAAAGCTGATTGGATTCTCAAGTCCTGTACCGTAGGAGTTAACATTCTGTCCCAGAAGCATAACTTCAACTACACCGTCAGCCACTAATTTTTCAATTTCTCTTATAATATCCTTAGGTTCACGGCTTCTTTCACGGCCGCGCACATATGGCACAATACAGTATGTGCAGAAATTATTACATCCGAACATAATGTTGACGCCTGATTTAAATGAAAACTTACGCTGGCTTGGCAGTTCCTCAACGATTTTATCAGAATCCTTAATCACATCAACAATCATTCTGTCAGACTCAAGACGATTGCAGATAAGTTCAGCCAGCTTATAAATATTATGGGTTCCAAAGACCACATCAACAAACTTATATGTGGTCTGGACCCTTTCAACCTCCTCCGGCTCCTGCATCATACATCCGCATAATGCGATGAGCATATTTTTATTCTTTTTCTTCAGTGTATTAAGAAAACCAAGACGTCCGTAAACTCTTGTGTTGGCATTCTCCCTGACTGTACAGGTGTTGTAGAGAACAAAATCAGCTTCTTTTTCATCTTCTGTCTCTTCGTAACCTGCATCAAGTAAAATGCCCAGAAGCTTTTCTGAATCTCTGGCATTCATCTGGCATCCAAAGGTAGTTACGCAGCATTTAAGCTTCGCCCCTT
>JBJENU010000223.1:0-8419 GCA_051880355.1 Lachnospiraceae bacterium
ATCGGAGACTACAGCTTTGACATGCCGCTGAAAGAGGGCGACAGGCTGATATTCAGAAAAGATATCGGCGGCTGGATTGAGGTCCTTACTCCGTCCGGTTTTATCGGATATGTCAAGTCAGATAAGACACGGCCTGTGGAGGAGATTGCAGTTGAGAGCTTTTCTCCAATCAAGAAGTACGTTGACGTGAAGGAAAATCCGGCAGGCATATGTATCACATGGTATCAGCTAAGCAACAAGCTGGGCAATGATGATGTTGACGCTTACCTTACCGGAGTAGAGACAACGGATGTTATTTCACCTACATGGTTTGCAGTGACAGATGACAAGGGAACCGTGACAGACGCCGGCTCCAAGGCATTTGTTGAAAAAATGCACAGCAGAGGTATTAAAGTCTGGGGGCTTGTCAATGACTTTGCAACAGATATTGACAGAGATACATTTCTTGAGAGCAGGGCTGTGAGAACCAAAATTATCAGGACCCTGATGAATGCGGCAGACAGATATGGCCTGGATGGAATCAATATTGATTTTGAGAAAATTTCCAAACCGGGCAGTGAGCATTACCTCCAGTTTATGAGGGAGCTTTCCCTTGAGTGTAAGGCTCGTGGACTGGTGCTTTCAGTTGATGACCCAAGACCGTATTCTTTTAACTATCAGTACGAGGTTGGCGAAAAGTCTGCCTACGTTGATTATATTATTCTCATGGCATATGATGAGCACTACAACGGCTCTGAGCCGGGTTCGGTGGCATCAATCGGCTTTACCGAGGAAGGCATTAAGGCCATGTTCAGAAGCGGAGTTGACAAAAATCAGCTTATACTTGGTGTGCCTTTCTATACAAGAGTCTGGTTCACAGACAAGGCAGGCAAGGTTACAAGCAGCGCCGTCAGCATGCAGACTGCCCTTGATGTTTTAAGCAAGGCAGGTGCAGCAGCCCAGTGGAATGAAGAGTGCGGCCAGTATTTCGGCTCCTATGAGAATGCAGAGGGACAGCTTGTTCAGGTATGGCTTGAGGAGGACCGCTCCATTGAAGAGAAGCTCAAGCTTATGTCAAAATATGAGCTGGCAGGATGCGCCCAGTGGAAGCTTGGTATGGAGAAAAAATCAGTCTGGACGGTATTTAAGAAATACATGAAGAATTAAAAGACTCCTGATGAATATACTTATAGCGAGTATTTGTTTTACGTTACTGTTGACAGTAAATAGTAACGCGTGAGTATATTTTTATGGGCAGAAGAATTCTTGAACTTTTGATGGCAATTTTGATGCTTCTGGCACTATACATAGCCGTTAACCACAGCATAAGCACAGACACAACAGGGATTACAAGGGTAATCGTAATCGACTGTGGACACGGAGGTATGGATGGCGGCAAAAAAGGTGTCAATGGCGTTTTGGAAAAGGAAATCAACCTTTCCATCGGCTATAAGCTGAAAAGCTTACTTGAAGATAATGGTTTTACCGTTGTTATGACAAGGACTGATGATAATGGGCTGTACAGTGAGAATGACAGCAACAAAAAATCCGCCGATATGAAAAAACGGTGTCAGATTATCAGTGATTCGGGCTGTGACCTGGTTATAAGCATTCATCAGAACAGCTACACATCAAGCAGTGTAAAGGGTGCCCAGATGTTTTATTATAAGCAGTCCCAGCAGGGAAAGATACTGGCCCAGTGCCTTGAAGAAGCCATAAAAGAGAAGCTTGGTGCCGAAAAGGCAAGACCGAGCAAATATAACGATAATTACTACATGCTACTTCATACGCCGTGCCCGACGGTTATTGCCGAGTGTGGATTTTTGTCTAACTACGAAGAGGCAGAGCAGTTAAGCGACGAGTCCTACCAGCAAAAGGTGGCAGAGGCTCTGTGTCTTGGAATTATGAAGTTTTACGGGAGATAATATGAAAACTATAGTTGGTGTAATCGGTGGTGGAAACGACACCGAAATCTATGAAAAAGCAGCAGATATCCTTAAGTCCGGCGGGCTTGTGGCATTTCCAACCGAGACTGTGTACGGTCTTGGCGCCGATGCCCTAAGCAGCCGGGCTGCAAAAAAAATATATGAGGCCAAGGGAAGACCATCTGACAATCCCCTCATTGTCCATATTGCCGACATAAGCGCCCTGGACAAGCTGGTAAAAAACGTAAGCTCCAAGGCAAGGGCTCTGATGGACAAGTTCTGGCCCGGCCCCATGACTCTTGTTTTTCAAAAATCAGACATTGTTCCCTATGACGTCACAGGCGGCTTAGAGACTGTTGCAGTGCGCCTTCCGAGCCATGAGACTGCAAGACAGCTCATAAGAAGAAGCGGCTGTTACATCGCGGCCCCAAGTGCCAACACCTCGGGACGTCCAAGTCCCACTCTGGCCCGGCACGTTATTGAGGACCTGAGTGGCAAAATTGACATGATTATCGCCGACGACACAGTAGAGGTGGGCATCGAGTCCACAATCATCGATGTAAGCACCGACGAAATCCTTGTGTTAAGACCGGGCTTCATCACCCTGGATATGATTCGTGAAGTTGTGGGACAAGCTGAACTTGACCCTGCTATCGCCGGGGATAAATCCGTTGAGGGCAAGCCAAAAGCCCCCGGCATGAAGTACCGCCACTACGCTCCCAAGGCTGAACTTAAGATTGTTTCCGGAGAGCGTGACAAGGTAGTTGCCTACATCAATGAGCAGATTGCAAGCCTTGCCGCAGATAACGTCAGAGTAGGCATCATGGCCACAGACGAGACCGCCGGCAGCTACACCGGCCACAACATAACCGTCAAAAGCCTTGGCAGCCGAAGCGAAGAGGCAAGCATTGCCAGACATTTGTACTCAACCCTTCGTTCCTTCGATGATGAAGGCGTGGACTACATTTTTTCCGAAAGCTTTTCACGCAACAGCGTGGGACAGGCCACAATGAACCGGCTGATTAAGGCGGCAGGACATAATGTGGTGGAGGTGTGATGGGGGTAGCCGATGTCTACGTCAACAAATAAATGGAGATTAAAATAAACAAACATATATTCGAAAAAACTGTTGATTTTATATATTTTCTGTTGTATAATAACAGGGAAATAAATGGTATATATTTTTTCCCGGAGGCGATTATATGAAACAGATGCATTTGAGAATGGATGATGCACTATATGAGGAGTTAAATATTTATTCTGTTGAAACAGAACAGTCAATGCAAGATTGTGTAAGAGAAGCAGTAGCATATTATATCACAGATAAGAAAAAGAAACAGATGTCAGAAATAAAATCCCAATTTACTTTTATTGATTTGTTTGCAGGTATTGGAGGAATGCGTTTGGCATATGAAAATGCAGGTGGTAAATGTGTTTATTCAAATGAGTGGAATAAATATAGCCAACAAACCTATTATGCAAATTTTGGAGAACAACCAGAAGGAGATATTACATTGGTTGATGCTCAGTCAATTCCTGACCATGATATATTGGTTGCAGGATTTCCTTGTCAGCCATTTTCAATTGCTGGTGTATCTAAGAAAGTAAGCATGGGAAGAAAAACGGGATTCGAAGATAAAACTCAGGGAACATTGTTTTTTGATGTATGTCGTATATTAAAAGAAAAACGTCCTAAAGCATTTATGCTTGAAAATGTTAAAAACCTGAAAAGTCATGACAAAGGAAGGACCTTTCAAACGATTCTTGAATCATTAGACGAGTTAAAATATAAAGTGTTTTATGCTGTGCTGGATGGACAGGATTTCGTTCCACAACATCGTGAAAGGATAATCATTGTTGGATTTGATACGGAAAGATATGGTGATAATATGGAATTTAATTTTGATATTACACCATTAAATCCAAAACCGGTAATGAAAGATATTTTAGAAAAGAAAGTTGATGAAAAATATACGCTATCCGATAATCTGTGGATATATCTTCAGAATTATGCGGCTAAGCATAAGGCAGCAGGAAATGGATTCGGTTATGGAATAGCACCGTTAGATGGAGTATCTAGAACTATCAGTGCGAGGTATCATAAAGATGGTTCCGAAATATTAATTGCACAAAAAGGGAAGAATCCTAGAAGATTAACTCCCCGAGAGTGTGCCAGATTACAAGGATTTCCTGAAACATTTATAATTCCAGTATCTGATACACAAGCATACAGGCAGTTTGGTAATTCAGTAGTAGTACCATTAATAGAAAATGTTGCAAATTTAATTGTGGATAAAATTAGTTCAATGGAAACAACTGGTAAAATTGAAAAAAGGAAGGCGATTTAATGTCAACTGAAATAATTAATAAAGCAATAGAATCAGCTGTTGCAAGTGAGTTGAATTTTTGCAAATTTTTGGCTGCAAACGATACAGGTGCTACGGGAGGGCATCAAAGTGGTATTCTTGTGTCAGTAGCGGCAAATCGTATGCTGTTTTCAGAAGAGTTGCCGGATAATGGTATTCTAAAGAGAAATGTTAAAATTACATGGCAAGATGATTTAATTACAGAAAGTACCTTTACTTATTATAGTAGTAAAAGAGAACTTAGAATCACCAAATTTGGAAGAGGATTCGATGTTGTAAATCCAGATAGAACTGGTTCGCTGTTTGTGTTGACAAAACAGAGTTGGGATGATTATGCTGCGTTCATATTGGATACAGAGGATGAGATTGAAGCGTTTTTGAGTACATTCGGGATAAGTGCAACTGAAACTAATTGTTTGTTTGGAGCAGGAGGTGTACAAAGAAGTGCGGTAGAACAGAAAGCTATTGAAGCTTTTATTTCATCATTGCAAGTAGAGTTTCCTGAGACAGAGGCAATGTCATTCGCAGCAAGAAATATTTCGGATACAGTTTATAATCATGTTGAATATTTAATTACCAATCCAGACAAAAAGATTATTGAATGGACTAATATGGAATATGCTTTGTTTAGAGCTCTTGAAGATTACAGATATGGTAAAGTCGTGAAAAATGGTTTTTCGTCAGTCGAAGAGTTTGTATGTATTGCAAATTCCATATTGAATAGGCGTAAAAGTAGAGCAGGAAAAAGTTTAGAACATCACTTAGAAGCAATCTTTGACGCAAATCATATTATATATGATTCTCAAGCTGTTACAGAAGGGAAGAAAAAACCAGATTTTCTTTTTCCGTCAGCAATATCATATCATGATGCGGCATATCCTGTGGAAAAACTGGCAACTCTAGCGGCAAAAACAACATGCAAAGACAGGTGGCGCCAAATTTTGAATGAAGCAAATCGCTTGAAAGATGGGAATAAGTATTTGTGCACGTTACAGCAGGGTGTATCACCAATGCAGATGGATGAAATGGAAGCGGAAAAAGTAATTCTTGTGGTTCCTAAGCCTTATATTTCATGCTATCCTAGAGACCGTCAGGATAGAATTTGGACTCTATCCAGATTCATAGGATATATTAAAGATATCCAAAATAATTGATAAGATTAACTTGGATGAGGTATGGACCTCTGGTATCCAAATTATTGGAAAAGATAAAAAATCGTTAGCCATAGTTTGTTCGTTTATGTGAGCTATGGGTAACGATTTTTTGTTTTAACGATAAGGTAGTGGTAACAAGATAAAAACCAACACAGGTATGGTGTTAAATATTACCTGCGTTTATGCAGAAAATAAGACTTTGGAGGCTTATGTCCACTTGTGATTGGCAAAAATAGCGAAATCTACATTTTTTTATCAAACTTTTTAGAAATAAGCAGTAGACAAATATATTACTATGATGTACTATGATATTGTAGCAAAGAAAAATGGACATAAAAATAATAAATACAGACAGCTGTGCATGGCAATAAAACGAGCGAAAGATAAGTTGCATTATCATGAAAGACATGTTGCGTTTTGGCAGGGATTATATTGAAACCGGTAATTATAATGAATTTATCAGGGATGAGAGCAACAGTATTGCTAATCAGCATGTTTTTATCAGTAATTACATCAATAAGGATAAAGCTCTTCGCAAAATGAATGTGCTGGGCCTTGTGAAGAGGAAACAGATTAGCTGTGTTATCGTGAAGGTGAGTACAACTCTTGATGCCAAGCGTGGCAGTGGGAAATACATTTCTGCCTTTGCTCCTTACGGATATGTAAAAAACTAGAGGACAAGCATAAGCCGATGGTGGATGAATATGCCAGTCAGATTGTGAAGCGTATTTTCAAAGAGTATTTATCCGGAAAGTCCATGTATAAAATTGCAGAAACACTTAATCAGGAAGGGATTGCAACACTGGTAGTATGTATTGCTATGAAGGAAGAAAATGAAAGTCAGCTGACAAAATATCGTGAGAAAAATCCTCTATGTAGCAATGCTGCAGTGGGTAGAATTATTGGGAATGAACAATACACAGGGGCGATGGTTTATAACCGCTTTAAGAGTAAAAATGTGAGTGACAAGCACGCCTAGGCTCTCCCTGAGGAAGAATGGAAGAGTGTGGAGAACTGCCATGTAGCCATTATAAGCAAAGTGAATTTTGAAAAGGTAGCAGATGTGAGAAAAGGAAGTACCTGTGCCGGTTCAGAGCGGGAGCATGAGACACATTGTTTGATGGGTAAAATGATATGTGGTAACTGTGGACATCGATTGGCTCATTCATATTTCGGTCACCATAAGTATTATTGTTCCAAGCATTATCTGGATAAAGCAGATGGCAAGTGCAATATCAGCGTTCTTGATGAGACTATGGAAGAAGTCGTGATGAGGTCCTTGCAGTTGTTTATTGATATGTGGGTGGATTCTCGAAAGATTGTGGACATGCAACGCGAGAAACAGGAACAGCGATTGAAACTGGCGGAACAACATCTGTTAGATATGGAGAACAGCAACGAACGGCTTAATAGAGATTTGCGTGATGCATACCAAAGCTACAAGCTTGGTATGACCGATAAGGAAACCTATCTGGAACAGAAAAAGACCTATGAGCAGTTGCTTGTGCACATGCAGGATAATATAGAAAAGCAGAAAGTAGCAGTCGGTAAGTTGGCAACGGTGGACTTGCCGGAAGTGGCTGGTTTTGAAATGCTGGAAGGACAGATGAAACTGCAGAAACTGAATAAGGAAATTGTGGATGCTTTCGTGGCGGAGATTGTTGTGTATGACAAGGATAGGGTGGAGATAAAGTGGAAGTTCAGGGATGAGTTTAATACTGATGAATCAATAGTGGAGCGGAGATAAAATGCAGCAAGAGATAAATAATAAAAAATGGACTAAAATTCAATAATAGAACGACGCTGCAACATGATAAGTGGAATTAAAAAGACAAAATAAGCCGAAGCGGTATTGACATGCAGCGGAAACTATGTTAGGATAATGCCGTAGAAAAAATTTTTATTTTTGGAAGGAGTATTTGGTTCATGAAGATAAGTAAAAAATTGGTGCAGGCTGCATCTTTTAATCCGACTGAAAAATCTCATAAGATGACAGTGCTTGATATGTGCAAGAAAATAGAAAATCTTGATATTACATTGCCGTTATACCAACGTGACGTTAGTTGGACTTTGAATCAGGCTATTGATTTGTTGAATTATCAATTGCTTGGGAAAGCGCCAGTAGCCCCTATATCTATGAATATAATAATAGATACAGATGATTTCGTCCCTCAAGTGTCTTTCATTGACAGAGAAATGCTTGAAAAGAGCGAAATTGAAAAGGGGCAGATGTCTGTGGTTGACGGGCAGCAAAGATTATCAACAAATTATAAAGCGTATTCAAATAGTGAAGATTTTAGGAATATTGTATTAGATGTTGCAAGAGGAAGATTTTTGCTGGTAGAAGGTGCATTTACTCGTTCTCAAATACCTGTTGGAATGTTGCTACATAAAGAAGACACGGTGTTTTATGAGTATCTGACAAAAAATAATATGATGAAAGATCCAGCTTTTATGACTGTTCTTGTTCAATGTAGGTCGAAAATTAGAAGCTATTATTACACAATTAATCAAGCGGAAAATTTAACAGAGGATGAGCAGATAGAGTGGTTTGAGGTTCTTAACAATGCGGGTAGCCGTGTTAGTGCGCTTCAAATGAGATTCTCGAAGATGAAGGTGCATGGGATAGATATTTATACAATGTATACTCTGCAATTTAAAAATAAATTATTGGAGTATGGATATGATTTCTTTTCTCCTCAAAAGACGAGTGTTTCATATCCGATAGCTGCGTTAAATTCGGCTTATGAGGTTGTGATGGATAAGACGCATACCGATGCATATGCACCAATACCATCAGATACAAAAGAAAATCAACTTTGTGCATTGGAACCACACGTTTTGCTGAAATGTTTTGATATGACTTTGGAAGCATTGGATAAGAGTATTGATTTTATTGCAGATAACAATGTTGCTGCGCCGGACAGAATTGATTATATTAACTATTTGACGGGATATTTTGTTTATAATCCGGAACCGACAGAAGAAAAAGTGG
>JBJENU010000224.1:0-8375 GCA_051880355.1 Lachnospiraceae bacterium
AGCCCTTGTTATTTTCTGCAAGCAAAATAAGGTGATAATATCTATCATCACCTGCATTAGCTTCCTTATCAAAACGCGAGCCCGGTGCAACATAGACCTCACAGCCCAGTATGGGCTTGATTCCTTCTGCCTTACAGGCCTTATAGAAATCAATTACACCATACATAACACCGTGGTCTGTAATTGCAAGGCTGTCCATTCCCAATTCTTTTGCCCTGGCCACAATTTCCTTGATTTTGCTGGAGCCATCTAACAAACTATATTCCGTATGAACATGTAAATGTGTAAAATTCATATTTCCTCCAACAGTCTATTGCGGTATCTCAACTCCATAGTACAACTCAAATCCGTCAGACATTATATAGCCTTGGCGCTCTTGTACATAATCCAGCCTTTTATTAATCCGTCTTGCACCGGCTATACTTATTCCGGCGACGACAGCTGAAATAATCACAATAACAAAAACACAGGTTACAATTACGCTAAAGCCTTTCACTGCAGTAAATATTCCAAAAGCGCCTGTAAAAAAAGTCACAAGCAGTATCAAAAACACATCAAAACTGGTCTTTAAAAAAATGCTTCCGGCCTTTGCCACTGTCATAGGAATATTACCTGCCACCTTCCCTGTCTGACCATTTATGTAAATCTGATATATATTTCCCTCATATTTAAAGGAATACTGCCAAACCGGCAGAAGTGCATAATACACATCCGATAAAAAAGTTCTGGATTCATATTTTTCCAGATGTACTTCATCATAATTAACAGAAAAACCGCTGCCGCGATATTTTCTGGTTCTGACTGCATCAGGGTTCTGAAGTGCCTCAAGCATTTTGTCCTTCAGGGTACTGTTGGTGAATTCTTCTATCTTTTGGTGCAGTCTGCCCTGCATCTCATCATATCTGAAATCGTACTTCTGGGCTGCAAAACCTGCAAGGGCACCCTTCTGAAAATCATACAGCTGTGAATAATTGTAGGGCAGAATTGCGTCCATCAAATCGTTACTCATTCTGATTGATGCATCCAGCGGTACCTTTTCAAGGGTAATCTTTCCCTTCCTTATTACCCTGAACCGGTCATGGTCAAGTCTGTTTATGCCCTCTATAACTGCATCACCGCAAAAATCATAGAGCCAGAATGGAACATACGAGCCTATGAGTCTGTCCTGCTCACATTCAAAATCACTTAAGCCTCTGGACTTGACGTAGCCTTCCAGAATTCCTTTTGCAGTATCTTTATCGATGCGAAAAGCAATTATTTTATCCGGCGTAAACTCGTCTTCAATCTGCTCCTCCAGCAGCACATCACTGCCACAAAAGGCACACTTTCCGGTAATGTCCTCTTTACCCACAGTCATGACAGAACCGCAGGCAGGACAATTAAAACGTATGGTTTCATTAAACCATACATCTTTAACCACAGAATCCTCAACCAGCTGTGTTTCACACTGTTCACTGTCAAACATTGATATTCTGTTGCCGCAATGATCGCAAGCCAGTTCCTTTGCACCTTCATCAAGGGTTACTTCTCCGCCGCACCGGGGGCATCTATACATCAGAAGCAAATTGCTCTTCTCCCATCAATTATTATTTTATAAGATATGACTTGATATCCTCGACTGCAGCAGCTTCATCAGCACCATCAGCAACAATTTCAATCTCATCATTAGGCCACAGTCCAAGTGACATCATACCCATAATGCTTTTGGCATTATAACGGCTTTCACCTCTGTGGATATAAATAGAGCTTGTGTACTTACTTGCAATCTGCACAAGCATCGCTGTAGGTGTCGCTCCTAAATCCTTGGTAGCGCCTATTGTAATCTTTTCTGCTAACATTTTAATCCTCCCTGTTTCCACGAATTTCATCTGCTATGCTGCTTAACTTTCTGAGTCTGTGGTTCACCCCGGATTTTCCTATGGGGTTACTCAGCAGCAATCCTAAATCCTTTAAATTCATATCTGTATTTTCAAGTCTTAAATAAGCCAGTTCACGCAAATTAGGTTCAAGACGCTCAAGCCCTATTGTATCCTGTATATACCTGATATCATTAATTTGTTTTACTGCAGCGTTGATTGTCTTGTTGAGATTGGCAGTTTCACAGTTAACCTGCCGATTGACGCTGTTGCTTATTTCCTTGAGAATTCTCACATTCTCAAGCTCCATAAGTGCCACATGTGCTTCCATCACATTAAGCATATCAACAATCCCTGAACCTTCTTTTATGTATACCACATGATACTTTTTGCGCTGTACAATTCTGGCTTCAATTCCAAAAGCCTCAATAATCTCAACCAGATGTTTTGCCTTGCGCTCTGTGGTGCACACTATCTCAAGGTGATATGACTTATTAGGGTCGCTTATTGAACCGGTTGCCAGAAAAGCACCTCTTATAAAGCTTCTTTTACAGCAGGCCTGCTGGACAATAAGCTGATTTACCAGAGAAACCCTGAGCACCTTTCCTTCCTCATCAATCATCTTCAACGCTGACAGAATACGCTTTGCCTCATAACTGTCATTCAGCAAAAATACATTCGTAGAAATGTCAATAAAGTTTTCAGCCTCTATATTAAATGTTTTTCGTAGTAATGTAAAGTATTTTCTTAAAACGTTCTCGTTTTCAGTAGAAATTCTGATACTGTAATCACCGCAGTCATCAACAAAAACTTCACCGTTAAGTGCCGTAATTGCCGCAAGCTCTGCCAGCTGGCAATGCCTTGCACTGCTGATACGGTGGCTTAATTCTTCTTTTACATGTGACGAAAAAGACATAGCATCCTCCTATCTGGTATCGCTTCTATTTCAAGATTAAAAGGATTGTTTCGTACTTCGTACTCCCACAATCCTAACGAACATTCGCATATCGTGTGGCATACGCCCCACTTTTATGCTCATTTTCGTTGGTGCCCAAAGGTAATACTCCACTTTTATGCAAGCATAAACGGAGTATTACCTTTTGACACTTTAATCATTTTAATATGTCACGATGGTCTATTTTAACCCCGTAATTTCCTCCGCTGAGTCTGCCATATAATGCATTGGCTAATGTCACAGAACGGTGTTTGCCTCCCGTGCAGCCTATTGCAATAACCAGACTGTTCTTTCCTTCAAGGACATAATTGGGCAGTAGAAAATCAATCATATCTCCCAGCTTGTCCAGAAACTTGCCGGCCGTAGGACTTGCCATGACAAAATCCTGTACCGGCTTATCATTGCCGGTCAATGGTTTCAATTCATCAATATAAAATGGATTAGGCAGGAATCTCACATCAAATACAAGGTCTGCATCAACGGGAATTCCATACTTAAATCCAAAGGAAAGTATGGTAACAAAAAGATTATTGTGCTGTTCGTTTCCCACAAAAATCTTTTCCAGTTCAAGCTTCAATTCTCTTGTAAGCATATGGGTTGTGTCAATAATATAATCTGCCCTGTCTTTTAAATCCTTCAAAAGCACTCTCTCTTCAAGAATACCGCTGTCAACCCTTTTATCCTTGGCGAGGGGATGAACTCTTCTTGTTTCCTTGTATCTTTTTACAAGGGTTTCATCAGATGCCTCCAGAAACAGGACTCTGTAGTTATACTTTTTTTCCTTAAGAGAATCAAGAACATTTGGAAGCAAAGCAATGTTACTTCCGCTTCTTATATCCATGCCAAGGGCAATGTTCTCGTACTCGCCCTGTGTGACCGACAGCTCTACGAATTTATCAACAAGTGAAACAGGAAGGTTGTCAACACAATAATAGCCTTCATCTTCAAGCTGTCTCAACGCCGTTGTTTTACCTGCTCCGGATAACCCTGTTACAATAACTAAATTCATATAGCCTCTCCTTCATCTTAATTGTTATCTATTATCTTAACCTCTAATTCAAGGTCAACCCCAAACTTTTCCTTAACTGCAGCCTTAATATGGCCGGTTAAATCCATAAAATCCTTAAAGGTTCCGTTGCCTGTATTGACCACGAAGCCGGCATGTTTTGGTGAAACCTGCATTCCGCCCACACTATATCCTTTAAGACCTGCCTCTTCAATGAGCCTGCCTGCAAAATCTCCCTGCGGTCTTTTAAATGTGCTTCCGGCACTTGGAAATTCCAGTGGCTGTTTATCTCTTCTTCGCCCTGCAAGGTCACTCAATGTGGCTTTTATGGTCTCTGCGTTCCCCTTTTTGAGGGAAAATTCTGCTTCAAGGACAATCATTTTTTCCTTCTGGATACGGCTTGTTCTATAACCCATATCAAGCTCTGCAACCGAAAAAGTTGTAATTTTATCCTCCTGTGGCAGATAAACTTTAACCTCCTTAAGGCAGTCCTTCATCTCGCCACCGTAAGCTCCTGCATTCATTGCAACGGCTCCTCCGATACATCCCGGAATTCCTGTTGCAAATTCAAAACCGGTAACTGCCCTTTTTGCCAGCTCATTGCCAAGCCTTGAAAGCAGCACTCCTGCCTGTGCAGTGGCTTTTATCTCCTCAGACGAATCATCAATCCGGTAATTTTTTAAATAACCGCTGACGTCAATAACAGTTCCGTCAAAGCCTTCATCGCTAAAGATTATATTACTTCCGTTGCCGATTACAATATAATTTTCATGATTGCCGGTGCATTCTCTAATTACACCTATAAGCTCATCAATATCCTCCGGCTGGACAAACACCTTTGCCGGACCTCCAACCCTGAAAGTAATATGATCTTTCATAGGCTCGTTATATAATACCATAACAACTGCTCCTAAATACAAATAGGGTGTCAACAACCCTTGAGTCGGATTAAACGGATTGTTTCGTACTTCGTACTCCCACAATCCTAACGAACATTCGCATATCGTGTGGCATACGCCCCACTTTTATGCTCATTTCCGTTGGTGCCATAAGGCAATCACTCCACTTTCATGCAAGCATGAGTGGAGTATTACCTTCTGACACTTTAATCCTAAAATAAATTTACGGCGCCGTACATTCCAGCATCATTTCCCAGAGTGGCCAGTTCAATATGTGCTCCTCTGCTTGCATGAAATACATTTGCCTGATAATTAACTTTACTTTTGTCAATGAGGAATTCTCCTGCATAGGATACTCCTCCTCCAATAATGAAGCACTCCGGATCAAACATACAGCCCACATTGGCAAGGGCAATTCCAAGGTAGCGTGCTGTGTTGTCAACCACCTGCAGTGCCAGCTTATCGCCTTTTTTGGCTTCATCAAAAATAGCCTTTACCGAAATGTATTGTATATTCCTCAGGCTTGACGGCTCATTGGTGCCGTCAAGGAGTCTGGCTGCCTGACGGACAATTCCTGCGGAGCCTGCTATCTGCTCAAGACAGCCCTTTTTACCGCAGTTGCATACTTCTTCTTCATCATAGGCGATAGGCAGATGGCCAATCTCTGCAGCAGCACCATTCTTTCCTGCAATAATATTACCGTCAAGGACAATTCCGCCGCCAACGCCTGTACCAATTGTAACAAAGACCATACTTGAATATTTTTTTCCGGCGCCTGCAGCATATTCTCCAAGTGCAGCAACATTGGCATCGTTGCCGGCCTTTACCTTAATGCCGCCCATTTTTTGTGAAAAAACTTCTTCAACATTGAATACGCCCCAGCCAAGGTTAATACACTTATTAACCACGCCATCTTTTGTAACTGCCCCGGGAACACCTATGCCGATACCTGTCACATCACTGTCTGCAATACATTTTTCCGACATTTTCCCTCTTATGGACAGGGCAATATCGTCCAGAATAAAGCTGCCGCCGTTATCCTTGCGTGTGGGAATTTCCCACTTTTCCAAAAGTTGCTTGTTCTCGTCAAAAAGACCTATTTTAACTGTAGTACCACCAAGGTCAACTCCAAACAGGTACTTTTCCATTATTCGTCCACCTCATCATCATCGTCATCATCTTTGTTGCCGCGAAGCATATTTTCCTGAATTCTCTTGTACAATTCCTTGGCTGCATTATATCCCATCTTCTTCTGGCGGTAGTTAACGGCTGCCGATTCCACAATAACTGCAAGATTACGTCCCGGTCTTACGGGAAGGGAATGACATACAACCTTGTTACCAAGATATTCAATATATTCATCTTCCATTCCAACACGGTCATATTCCTTTGAGCGGTCCCAGTCCTCAAGCTTGATTACCATATCAATCTGCTGGGTTTCCTTAACGCTTTCAACGCCAAAAAGTGTCTTGACGTCTATTATGCCAATACCTCTAAGCTCAATGAAATATTTTGTAACGCCGGGTGCAGCGCCGATAAGTGTGGCATCACTGACCTTGCGGATTTCCACGGCATCATCAGTTACAAGACGATGACCGCGTTTGATAAGCTCAAGGGCAGCCTCACTTTTACCGATACCGCTCTCACCTGTAATAAGAACACCTACACCGAATACATCAACAAGTACTCCGTGAATTACAATACATGGTGCTAATTTTACCTTGAGCCATCTGATTGCTTCTGCCATAAATGACGAGGTGGTCTGTGTTGACAGAAGTACCGGAACCGAATACTTAAGTGCCAGTTCCAGGATTTCTGTCTCCGGCTCAATTCCCTGACAGAAAATAAGGCACGGAATGTTGTTGGAAAGGAGCTGATTGTATCTGTTATATCTCTCTTCCTTACTTAGCGTCTGCAAATATGAATGTTCAACGTGTCCCATTATCTGGATACGCTCATTGTCAAAATCCTCGAAGAAACCGGTAAGCTGCAATGCCGGACGGTTAACATCAGGTAAATGAATATAAATACTTTTCGTATCAATCTGGGGAGTTTTGTTCTCCAGATTCATTTTTTTGATAAGTTTTGAAAGCCTTACGCTTGCTACTTCAGGTGCCATAATCTACCTCCTATGTCCAAGTATATTTACTATACCACATAAAACTATTCCTTAAAACATTTTTAGTGGAAGAATTTATAAATATTTTCCGCAACCTTCTTCGTGATACCATCAACAGCCATTAATTCCTCCACACTTGCCTGTCTGATTTTGTCTATATCAAGAAAGTGTCGCATAAGTGCCTTTCTCCTTGCCGGGCCAACGCCCTGGATATCATCAAGTACAGACTTAACCTGAACCTTACTTCTGAGATTCCTGTGATACTCAATGGCAAATCTGTGTGCTTCGTCCTGTATTCTTGTAATTAGCTTAAAGCCCTCGCTGTGGCTGTCAATCGGAAGCTCCACATTATTGAAGTAAAGGCCTCTTGTTCTGTGACGGTCATCCTTTACCATACCGCATACCGGTATATCAATATGAAGCTCACTAAGAACCTCAAGTGCAATATTAACCTGCCCACGTCCTCCGTCCATCATAATCAAATCCGGCAGATGTCCGAAGCTGGTAAGGTCACCGCCTGCACTATTCTCGTCCAGTGCTCTGGTAAAGCGTCTTGTAAGTACCTCATGCATACTTTTGTAATCATCAGGACCTTTCACTGTCTTAATCTTGAATTTGCGGTAATCGCTGCTGTGAGGTCTTCCGCCAACAAATACCACCATGGAGCCAACTGATTCAATACCATTAGTATTGGAGATATCAAAGGCTTCCATTCGTTCAATATGTTCTATTCCAAGCAAATCCGCAATTTCCTGCACAGCTCCCGTGGTTTTTTCCCGTTCCCTTATAATCCTGTCTGAATCCTGGTCAAGGACCATACAGGCATTTTTGTAGGCAAGCTCAACAAGCTTTTCCTTAGTTCCACGCTGAGGTGCGTAGACATTTACCCTGCGGCCTTTCATATTGCCCAGCCATTCTTCAATAATATCTCTGTCTTCCACTTCCTCCTGAACAAGAATATCAGGGGGAATAAAAGGAGTTCCACCGTAATACTGCTTCATAAACTGAGAGATAATATATCCTTTGCTGTCATCGGCAGAAATATCCATAGAAAAATGCTCCCTGCCCATAAGCTTTCCCTCACGCACAAAAAAAACCTGAATTATTGCCATTTCTCCCCGTGGGGCACAGGCAATGATATCTCTGTCAAGACCGTCGCTCTCTGTTATTTTCTGCTTCTGGGTCACTGCATATATGTTATTAATCATATCACGCAGTCCTGCTGCATCCTCAAACCTTAATTCCTCTGACGCCCTCTGCATTTTTGCCTTCAAATCATTAATTGTGGCTGTATAGTTGCCATTTAAGAATTCAATTACCTTCCTGACAGACTCCTTATATTCTGCACTTGTTATATTTCCCATACACACGCCGTCACACTGGTGCATATGATAGTTAAGGCATGGTCTTTCCCTGCCGAAATCCCTTGGCAGATTCCTGTTGCAGGTTCTTATGTGGTACAGCTTGCAAAGCAGCTCTATTGTCTCCTTGACAGCCGTGGCACTGGTATACGGTCCAAAATATCTGGCCTTGTCCCTTT
>JBJENU010000225.1:0-8318 GCA_051880355.1 Lachnospiraceae bacterium
ACTTCAAAGTAACTCTGAGGATGATTGCATACAGGGCATACCTTAGGAGCCTTGGTTCCAACCACGATATGTCCGCAGTTTCTGCACTCCCATACCTTAACCTCTGACTTCTCAAACACCTGTGCAGTCTCTATATTCTTAAGGAGTGCACGATATCTCTCCTCATGGTGCTTCTCAATCTCACCAACGGCTCTGAATTTGGCAGCAAGCTCAGGGAAGCCCTCTTCCTCTGCTGTCTTGGCAAAGCCTTCATACATGTCGGTCCACTCATAGTTCTCACCATCAGCAGCTGCTGCAAGGTTCTGTGGAGTATCTCCAAGTCCTGCCAATTCCTTAAACCACATCTTGGCATGCTCTTTCTCATTGTCGGCAGTCTTAAGGAACAATGCTGCCATCTGCTCATAGCCTTCCTTCTTGGCTACAGATGCGAAGTAAGTATATTTGTTCCTTGCCTGTGATTCACCTGCAAACGCCTCCTGAAGGTTCTTTTCTGTCTTGGTACCTGCATATTTGTTAGTTGCCACTTTTGTATCCTCCTTTGGTTTAACTATTTTTTCAAAATCTGATGCCGGATGCTTGCAAAGCGGACAAATAAAATCCTCCGGCAGTTCCTCGCCAACATATTCATATCCGCATATTGTGCAGCGCCAGATTGTCTGACCGTCATCAGTCTTACCCACAGCCTCCGGCTTAGGCTTAATATTATTCATATAATATTCATATGTGGCAGAAGCACTGTCACTGAGCACTTCCATATCGGTTATCTCGCCTATAAACATTGTGTGGGAGCCCAAATCCTGGCTCTTGTCCACCTTAACTGAAATATAAGCATTAGTTCCCTGTGTAACGTAAAAAATACCGTTGGCACCACGCTTACAGTCATCATAAGCTTCAAATTTGTTGACTTCTCTTCCCGACTGGAAACCAAAATGCTTAAACAGCTCAAAACCGGCTCTCTGACTGATTACGGAAACTGTAAACTCACCTGTCCTCATAATCATGTCATGAGTATAATTAGCCTTGTTCACACAGATGCTAATCTGATTCGGTGTGGAAGCTGCCTGTATGGCAGTATTGATGATACAGCCGTTGTCCTTGTCGCCTTCTCTGGCAGTCAGAACAAAAAGGCCGTAGCTTAACTTGTACATTGCTTTTTTATCCACTTTTCAATCCTCCTTTACGCTGTCTTACTAACTAGTATTTTATACCATTTTTGTACATAATTCAATACATAAAATTTTTTATTTGTTAATTTCCCAGCTTGTGATGGTATACTCCGGCAGCAAATACCTCCTGAACCTCCAACCCGTTTTCAGGCAGAATACCGTCACTTACAAAGACCCATCCTCTGACTCCGTCCTGACACGTAAGCTCAACCCAGTATCCTTCGTACTCCCGTGAATTAACACTCCGGATACATTTTCCGGAGACTGTATATACATCCACATCCTGCTTATCAATGACAAATTTATTGCCTTCCCCCGGTGTCTCATATACACTCAGTGCAGTTTTTAACTGATACCTGGCCTTATCAATATCCATGTAATCCTTTAGCTGCTCATTAAAAGTGCCGTCAGAGCCTATTTTGTAGACCCGTTTTACGTTTTCGCTGCCAATTATGCTGACATGCTCAGTGTAACTGATTGTATCATCCTCAATGGTAATAAGGCTTACCATTGTTTCCAGTTCACAGTGCAGAACAAGTCTGTCCTCATAACTGTAAAACGCCGTGTACCATTGGGTTTTTCCCGATGCAGCATCTTTAACCGTATACTCGACCATTATAAAAATGTGCTTTCCGTCAACAGATACCGCAAATATATTATTCCCAACACTGTTTACCTGCTTACAAAGACGGCTGCCTTCAACCCACAGGTCATAATTGGTTTCTCCCTTTTCATCAATATCCTTCAGTGAAAAATCCAGAACAATCTCCTCTTTATGTCCATCTGAATTTAAATCCAGCACTGCACATGCTTTATCTGTCATCCACTGTGTAACATTATAGATTGTTCCCCTGTTTTCAAGAATTTCCCTGTCTGTTGCAGGAACTTTCTGCTTCACCGAAAGCTTTCTGCTTTCAGTAGAGTCATCATCATAAGTTACTTCCAGCACGCCCCTGCTTATGGTGAAACGCTTCACCGTCCTTCCTGATTCACATTCCAGCACTACCTCCGCCACATGGGCATCAGTGTCAAATCTCTGGATACATCTGTCCCTGTCTGCCGTAAAAAATACTCCTCCGCTGCTGTAGTAAAAATTGTCGGAGTCACTATATGTCTGTTTTACAATCAGTTCTTCTTTGCCATCAGCGACAAGATATATTCCATCTTCACGTTTTTCATATGTTTCAGAAGAATTACTTAATTTAATTGCTTCCAGTACCTCTCCGGATGAAACACTTTTGGCATTGCCATCAATAACACAGATGTCTGAAACAAAAATTCCAAACAGCAGGGCCGCCAGTGTTAAAACAACTCCAAGACCTCCCATGCATTTTGACTTTTCCTCAGACTTTATGCAACGGCGCACCCTGTATTTTATGTTAGCTTCGCCAAAGGCAAGTGCATGGTCCCTATCCCCGCTGACAAAAAAGCCTGACGCTGCCTGAAATATAACATTGGCATACTGTTTTTTGTATTCTGAGCCCACTTTTTTTAGCACAAGTTCATCACATGAGGCCTCCTGATCACGTGAAAAAAAGTAAAAAGCAACCCACGCAAAGGGATTGTACCAATTAATGACACACAAAACAGACGCGATTAACTTAAACCAGTAATCACCGCGCCTGATGTGCATTTTCTCATGAAGTATTATTAAATTTTCCGACTCTTTATCCAGACCTTGGGGAAGGTATATTCCCGGATGAAAAAATCCAAACGTAAACGCACTTGAGCCTTCATATCTGAATATCCTCTCACCGCTTAATATATCTGCCCGTCTTGCCCCTCTTTTCAACCTCAGGGATAACCTGAAATACTGTACCCCGTTAATAATCAGCAGCACTGTTACACCTGTTATGTACAGTGCTGCGATAATATTCCAGTCAATATACGCATATGCCAGTTCATCCGCGATATTAACCTTAGGAAGCAATGCCAGTCTCCATTCCGGCTTCACAGGACTGATAAAGTGGAATGCTGCCAGTGCCCACAACACATAAGTAACTCTTTTGGAAAACCTTCCCAGCAAAAATCTAAGAAGCAATAGATAAATAACCGAAAATGCCCCTGAAAGACTAATTTGCAGCAGTTCAAAAAATAGTTTCATCTCTTAAGTCCTTCTTTGCCTAACATCCGTCAAGCAGCTTTCTAATCTCTTCCTTGTCCTTGTCGGAAAGTCTCACGCCATTACCGCAGAATGCTGAAATAAACATTGGTAATGAACCGTTAAAATGCTCATTTATATAATCCCTGCCACATATGCCATAGTACTCTTCCCGCTTTAATATGGATGTAACCACAGCCTGCTGGTTTCTTAACAGTCCCTTGTTGCAAAGATTCTTAAGAACCGTATATGTGGTAGATTTTTTCCAGTTAAACTTCTTGTCGCACTCCCTTACAAGAGCAGTAGAATTAACAGGCTCCAAATCCCATACCAGCTCCATAAATTCGTTCTCTGTCTTAGTGAGCGCACTTACAATTCCGTTCTTTGCCATAGTCAACCTCCATATTAATGTCGCAGGAATATTATAACATATTACAGATTAATTAACAATCAGTTTTCTTATCTCTTTCTGACGGCTTTACAACAGATACGCATATACCTGCCAGTGCGGCAATCATAAGAATAAACATTACAAATACTGAATTTGAATCTCCTGTAGCAGGTGCTTCAGGTTCCGGTTCTGGTTCAGGTTCTGGTTCTGGTTCCGGTTCCGGCTCCGGAGCATTTACCGTAAGCACAGCATTATCACTTACCAATGTCTTATAGTCATCCTTAATCTCCACGTGATATGTTCCTGAATCGCCAAGGCCTACAGCAGATAAGCTTAATGTTGCCAGGTTACTTCCCGGGATTTCAACTCCGTCCTTAAACCATTTATATGTTACAGTGCCGTATGTATCAGCGACTGCCACGCTTAATGCGACATCTTCTCCTTCAGTAACTGTTACCGGCACAGGCTGACTTGATATATACATTCCGGAAAATGGATTTACTACCACATACAATGATGGCTTTATCTTTGATGTGCTGCCTGTCGGAAGTGTAATCAGGCTGTCCCACTTAAGTGAAAAATCTGTAGTCCGGGAAAGGTCGCAATTAATTGTAATCTTTCCGGTGTCAGCATTATAACTTACATTATCAGATGTAACAGGTGCAATTGGATTGCCATTTTCATCCTTCACCGGATTATCTATTTCAAATTGTGTGGTTCCCTCATAAAGATTCAGTTTTTTAATGATGCTCTTATTATAATAATACTCTAAATTCTGAAGATTTGATGCATTATATACACTGTCCAGGGTAGGAATATTACTTACCCACGAGAAATCAAGAACTTCGCAGCCGTTTAGTGAAATTTTCTCAAGACTTGGGAAATTAGCCTGTGTAAAATACCTTAATGCTACCTGGTCGTCAATACTGTTCAAGAGAGCGATAAAATCTGTTATTTCTGTATTATTAGCAGAAAAACTGTCTATAAATTCAAAATTTCCGAAAAACAGATTGTCACTTATGTCAAGTCTCTTTAAATTACCAAGTGTATTTAATGCATACATATCACTGTTGGTTAAAGAAGAACGGGATAATGTAAGGTCTTCCAAAGATGTAACCTGTGACAATGCGTTTAAAAATGAAGTTTTTTCTTCAGCACTAATACTATCAAAACAATCATCTATGTAAAGTTTTTTAAGATATGGCTTATTTACGCATATGCCCGAAAGTCCTGCAGATAATTTCACACATATCTCCAAGTGCAGGCTTTCAAGATTATTAAGACCTGAAAGAACTGAAATATCACTTAAAGCATAGTTGTGTGTAATAGTAAGATCCTTAATACTTACTGCACCTGCCAGACCGGAAATATCACTCAGATTTTTTGAATTTGTAACAGAAAGCTTTTCAAGCTGAGTTAATCCCGATAAATCAGGTAACACTGTAAGTGCTCTGCAGCTGCTTATTTCCAGTGTAGTTAATTTGGAAAAATTCTTTATGTTGTCAATATTGGAAATATCAGAATACTCGTACGGATGAATAATAACCTTAGTAACATTTGGCATTACACTGGCAAAATCCGGCAATGATTCAACATTGTCCACTATATAAGAAATTATTGTACAATTTAAAAACTGGTCTGTTGCGCCAAGTATAGGTGAAACATCTGCTTCACAGTCATACAATGCAAGACCGGTCATGTTGGTGCAGTACTGCAGGCCCTCCAGATTCGTTACACTACTGTCAAGCCATATATATTTGTCAATTGTTGCAAGCTGTTCTCTGGTAATATCATCTGTTACCTCACCCTTATTCATGAGGTCATTGAGTATGATTCGCAGATTCTCATCAGGTACTACATTCTCTGATGCAGCCTTTGCCTCCGTCAGGTTAACGGTGTCCATAACATTAATGGTACCAATTAAAAGAATAGTTACAAGCAGTAGCGATACTATCCTTTTTAGTTTCTTGTTTCTCATTTTAATACTCCTCCAAGTCTATATTTTATCAACCACTAGTCTATAAAATATAGTCCTATTTGTCAAGTACTTTTGTAATTATTGCATTAATAATCTTTCTCTGATATAATTAACGTAGTTATTTTCCAATATTTCAGGAGGTGCCATATGTCTGACATTATTTTACTTGACGAAGATTTCAAAGACTTTTCCATAGGTGATTTTCCCTATGACCCTAACCACTGTGCAATGGGCGAATACCATTTAGTTCATTATCCCGGTTACTGCGGCAAATGGTACGACCCTGTGTGCAATTATACATACAATGGTCAGGGTGCCTCATGGATAATCACGGAAAAAGACGGCTCCCATTTTATGGAGCAGATGCGAATTTCCAACAAGAAACCCCACCGCACATTTCCAACTCTTATGAGCGGAGATAAATACTGGTTTGATTACGAAATATCATCAACACTGCGTATGTTCAATACTAAATGGGGTCTTGCAGGAATCGGTTTCTGCTGCAAAAACTCTCTGAATCTTTTAGTCCTTGTATTTGAGGATAACGAACTGAGGCTTGAATACAGGCACAAGGAAGATGTCACCATCCTTGCAGCTACTCCTTTTTCTTATAATTGCGATGATTACTACACCCTCAAAGCATGTGTATCCGGTAATAATGTGAAATGCTATGTAAATGACCTGCTTTATCTGGAGGCTGACACTGAGTATGCAAAGGACGGCGGAAAAATCGCATTAACTGCCACCATTCCCGCACAATTTGCCAACTGCAAAGTCACAACCGACGAGAGTACATTTGAATTAATTAAAGCAAGAGAAAAAAGCTACAATGCGAAGTGTATTGAAGCACAAAACAGATATCCAAAAATGAAGCTTGTTAAGGTCCTTGACCTTAAGGGCTGCGGCAGTGCCAGACAGCTTCGCTTCGGCCACCTTCTGGGCAATGATGAGTATCAGTTTGTCACTGCACAATGGCAAAAGAGGGTCAACAGGGATGCTTACGGCACAATCAGCTGTCTTACTGCCTTTGACCTTGACGGCAATATTATATGGCAGCACGGCGAACCGTCTGACAATATGGCGATAGGCAATGTGTCTGCCGATGCGCCATTCCAGATATACGATATTGACGGGGACGGATTTGATGAAGTGATAACCGCCAAGGATTTTGAAATTCTCATACTTGACGGAAGAACAGGTGAAGTTAAGCGCAGAGCCGGAACTCCTCTGTCCACTGCTGATGAAGACGGCACTCTGATAGGTGTTCCTGACGGAATATATGCATTTGACAGAATCAACCCGGACGGTATCAGAATATGTAATTTCAGAGGTTTAGACAGGCCATCTGACATTCTTATCAAGGACAGATACTGCCGTGTGTATGCACTGAACAATAATCTGGAGGTAATGTGGCACTTTAGGAGTGACAAAAACACAGGTCATTTCCCATATGCCATAGATATTAACGACGACGGGCACGATGAACTTCTGGTTGGCTACAATATGCTTGACTGCAACGGCAAAAAGCTTTGGACAATGCCTATTTCAAATGACCATATCGACGAAATTGTTCCCGGACGATTCCTGTCAGGTCCCAACGCAGGCAAAAAATTTTTCGCCTGCGTTGCAGGAACTGAAGGCTTTATATTGTGCGATTTTAACGGAAATCTTCTTAAAAAGGACGGCATCGGCCATGCCCAGCGCGTGAGTCTGGCAACCTATCTTCCTGACCGGTGTGGCTATGAGATGGTTGTGGTTAACTTCTGGGGCCATCAGGGCATTATCTATTTCTATGACAGCGAAGGCAACCAGCTGTGGGAAATGGAGAACCAGTTAAACGGCAATCTCCTCACACCTGTTAACTGGATTGGCAACGGTCAGGATTTCATTCTGCTCAACGCAGACGTTGACAACGGCGGCATGATTGACGGCAACGGAATTCAGGTTGTAAAATTCCCTGATGACGGCCACCCTACCCTATGCACCGAGGCCATTAATCTTTTTGGCGATGCCAGAGATGAAATTGTCACATGGGATTATAACAAAATGTACATCTACACCCAGGATGACAATCCAAAACAGGATGTTTATAAGCCTTATAAATATCCTCACTACAATGCTTCCAACTACAGAGGTGAGTTCTCATACAGGGAACCTTTGGTATAATTTAAAAAGCCTGCTATTCTCCGGAAAAATTCCGGAATAGCAGGTTTTTATTTTTAATATATCAATCCACCGTAATATACACATTGTTTACAGGATAAATACCTGTGCTCCATATATTTTCAAACTTCTCGTATGTCAATTTCCTGTTATACTGCTTTTTGTCATATATATTTGTATTCGGTCCCGTGGAATCGGCCACATATATATATTCTTCGTCGTAACCAACAACAGTAAAATAGTGCAATCCATTATGTCCGTTTATGGTAATAGTTACAAGTGCAATAACCGGCTTGCCCTGGTTTAACCTGCATTTTAATGTTTCGATATTGCCGTGATAAGCATGGGCTTTTACACCATAGTCCTTCAGTGTATCAACAATATTATGAACTGCAACATACCCAAAAAACTTGTCAAATTCCTTATAAAGAGCCTCTCCCTCAATTTCAATCCCCTGATTTCTGAGTATGTATGCCGTTGCATAGCCGGAACAGTCTGACCCTGACTGAAATGCATAAT
>JBJENU010000226.1:0-1918 GCA_051880355.1 Lachnospiraceae bacterium
CTCAGGTCCTAAGCCGTACGGATATATTCATGAAGATATTGAGAAGTTTGCATTCTTTAGTAAAGCTGCACTTTCTGCAATTCCTGTGATTGGTTTTAAGCCGGATATTATTCATTGTCATGACTGGCAGACAGGTCTGATTCCTGTATATATGCGCGAGAGATTCTCAAACGGTGAGTATTTCACAGGTCTTAAGTCTGTTATGACTATACATAATCTTAAGTTTCAGGGCATCTGGGACCTTAAGAGCGTTCAGGATATTACAGGCCTTGATAAGAGCTTTTTTACACCGGATAAGCTTGAGGCTTACCACGATGCCAATTACCTTAAGGGCGGTATCGTGTATGCTGATGCCGTTACAACAGTTAGTGCAAGCTATGCGGAGGAGATTAAGACACCGTTTTACGGAGAGCATCTTGATGGTCTTATGAGGGCACGCTCCAACTGCTTAAGAGGCATTGTTAACGGTATTGACTATGAAGAATTCAATCCTGAGACAGATAATAAGATTGAGGCTAACTACAATCAGATTACATTCCGCAAGGAGAAGTGGAAGAATAAGGTTGCACTCCAGAAGCAGCTGGGACTGGAAGTGGACAAGAACAGATTTATGATTGGTATTGTTTCAAGACTTACTGACCAGAAGGGCTTTGACCTTATTGCTTATGTGATGGATGAGCTTTGTGCACCGGATGTACAGCTTGTTGTTCTCGGCACAGGTGAGGAGAAGTATGAGAATATGTTCAGACATTTTGACTGGAAGTATCACGGAAGGGTGTCTGCCAATATATACTATTCAGAAGATATGTCACATAAGATTTATGCAGCTTGTGATGCTTTCCTTATGCCTTCACTTTTTGAACCATGTGGACTCAGCCAGTTAATGAGCCTCAGATATGGTACACTTCCGATTGTAAGGGAGACAGGTGGTCTTAAAGACACTGTTATTCCTTATAATGAGTACGAAGGTACAGGTACAGGCTTCTCATTTGCCAACTATAACGCTCATGAGATGCTTGGAATTGTTAATTATGCCAAGAGTGTGTACTATAACCGCAAGAGAGAGTGGAATAAGCTTGTGGACAGAGCTATGAAGGCAGATTTCTCATGGAATGCTTCGGCAGGTAAGTATGAAGAACTGTACCGTCAGCTTATGGGAAGATAATACAGGTGTTGTGGAGCTGTGCGTATTGTGCAGCTCCTTTTAAAAAATATATAAAAAACACTTGCATTTTGTAAGCAGTTATGGTAATATGATTAGGTGCTTGCGGATGTGGCGGAACGGCAGACGCAGCAGACTCAAAATCTGCCGGTGGTGACATCGTGCGGGTTCAAATCCCGCCATCCGCACTATATATGTTTGGAAAAGATTGTCAGAGATGACAGTCTTTTTCTTTTCTGTGATTATTTGACTTTTTTATGAAGTCTGCTATAATAAATATATGTTAATTATAAGTATTTGGGAGGCGCTTGATATGAACGGATTTGTGGATGAGCAGAAAAGAAAGAAGCTGATTACGGCCTTAGTTATTATGATTGGCCTGCCTGTTGTTTTGCTTGCAATCTGGGCAGTTATCGTTAACTTTATCGCAAGAGGTAGTGCAACATTAGGTACAGTTCTGATTATTGTGGGTGCACTTGTATGCATCGGTGCAGCGGCATTATTTATTATACAGGCAGTCAGGCTGATTAAGGCATTTGAAGATAATATTTCTACTATTGCCAATGGAGATGTTATGGATAATATACACAGCAATAGTGCCAGAGTTAATGAAATGCTTGACTCAGTAAGGGACGCTGCTGTTTCATATGCTAAAATTATCACCTCAATTAAAGACGCTGTTAATGCTCTTGGCAATGTTTCTAATAATTTTAAAGAGATTTTTTCCAATATGACAGGTCTGGAAAGCTCTGTAAG
>JBJENU010000227.1:0-8303 GCA_051880355.1 Lachnospiraceae bacterium
ATGCCTATGGATTATTTTGATAAGAGAACCCATGGTGAGGTTCTCTCAAGAATTACCAATGACGTTGATACTCTGGGTATGAATCTGAACCAGAGTCTGACACAGCTTATCACTTCTGTAACAACAATTATTGGTGTTACGGTTATGATGCTTTCAATAAGTCCGTTGCTTACTTTGATTGCATTCCTTATTCTTCCGGTGTCCATGATTTTTATCGGAACCATAGTTAAGAAGTCACAGAAGCATTTCAAAGCACAGCAGGAATATTTAGGACACGTCAATGGTCAGGTAGAAGAAATTTTTTCAGGCCATAATATTGTTAAAGCCTATAATCGTGAAGAGGAGGTAACTAAGGAGTTTACCAGGGTTAATGAAACTCTTTATGAGTCTGCTTGGAAGTCACAGTTTCTTTCAGGCCTTATGATGCCTATTATGAACTGCATTGGCAACCTGGGATATGTGGCAGTTGCTATCGTTGGCGGTATGCTTGCTGCACAGGGCACAATTACAGTTGGTAACATCCAGTCCTTTATTCAGTATGTCAAGAATTTTACACAGCCTATCAGTCAGATGGCCCAGGTTTCCAATATGCTTCAGTCAACAGCTGCGGCAGCGGAACGTGTTTTTGAATTTCTTGATGAGACAGAGGAGTCACAGAAGGCAGAAAACCATGCTCCTGTTGCGGCAGAGAAGCTGGTGGGTAATGTTGAGTTTGAGAATGTGAGATTCGGTTATGACCCTGAGAAAATTATTATTAAGAACTTTAATGCTAAGGTTAAAAAGGGTCAGAAGATTGCCATTGTTGGCCCTACAGGTGCAGGAAAAACCACACTTGTCAAGCTTTTAATGCATTTTTATGATGTCAACGAAGGAAAGATTAGTATTGATGGATATGACATCAGGGATTTTGACAGAAGTGAGTTGAGAGAAGCCTTTGGCATGGTATTGCAGGATACATGGCTTTTCAAAGGCACAATTATGGAAAACATCAGATACGGAAGGCTTGATGCCACCGACGAAGAGGTTATACAGGCTGCCAGGGCTGCCTACGCACATCATTTTATAGCGGCACTTCCGGGAGGGTATGATATGGAGCTTAATGAGGATGCTACTAACATATCACAGGGTCAGAGACAGCTCATTACCATAGCAAGGGCCATTCTGGCGGATAACAGGATTTTGATTCTGGATGAAGCAACAAGCTCTGTTGATACAAGAACTGAGGAAAGGATCCAGAAGGCTATGGATAACCTTATGGAGGGCAGGACAAGCTTCATTATTGCACATCGTCTTTCAACCATTAAGAATGCAGATTTGATTCTCGTGCTTAAGGATGGTGATATTATAGAACAGGGCACCCATGAAGAACTTCTGGCTGCCGATGGATTTTATGCTAATCTGTACAACAGCCAGTTTGAACAGACTGCATAAATACCATTTTCACTGTTGACATACCTGTTATATAGTGATATATTGTATAAGAAAAGAGTAGAGGTCGCAGGTTATATTAGTAATCAGGTGGAGGTCGGCAGCCGTTGATAACTGATGGAAGGATAACCTGCCGAAGTGGCGGTAACTGCCGGGTTATTGTTGCTGGGCGTAAGTTTAAGAGATTTACGACTGTCATCTTGGTAGATGGAGAGCTATTCTTAAAGAGTAACATTATTTCGTAATTCTTTAAGAATTGTCACCTTGGTGTCAATTCTTTTCTTTTTGATTAATATATTAAAAGTAGTATGATAACATACGAGAAAGGAGCTTATATGGCGATTTTTAAAGGTGCAGGCGTTGCAATCGTAACACCGATGCATGAAGATGGAAGTGTTAATTATGAGAAGCTTGCAGAGCTTCTGGACTTCCAGATTAACAACTCAACAGATGCAATTATAATTTGTGGTACAACAGGTGAGGCTTCAACACTCACACATGAAGAACATCTTGATGTAATCAGGTATACAGCAGAATATGTTAATAAGAGGATTCCTGTAATTGCAGGTACAGGTTCTAACTGCACTGAAACTGCTATTTATTTGTCCAAGGAAGCTGAAAAGTATGGCGTTGACGGACTTCTTGTAGTTACACCATATTATAACAAGGCAACGCAGAAGGGCTTGAAGGCTCATTTTACAGCTATTGCAAACTCAGTTAATCTGCCTATTATTCTCTATAATGTTCCCGGACGTACAGGCTGCAATCTTCTTCCGGAGACAGTTGTTGACCTTGCAAGGAATGTTAAGAATATTGTTGGTATTAAGGAAGCTTCAGGCAATATGTCGCAGGTTGCCCATCTTTTTGCAATCGCCAAGGGCTGTATTGACGTGTATTCAGGTGAAGATGCGCTTATTGTTCCTATTCTTTCTTATGGCGGAGCAGGTGTTATATCAGTATTGTCAAATGTGGCTCCTAAGCAGACACATGATATATGCCAGAAGTATTTTGATGGGGATGTTGCAGGAAGTGCAAAGATGCAGCTTGAGGCAATTGAACTTGTGGAGGCTCTGTTCTGCGAGGTTAACCCTATTCCTGTAAAGCACGCAATGAACCTTATGGGCTTTGAATGTGGACCTCTTCGTATGCCACTTTGTCCTATGGAAGATGGAAATCTTTCAAGACTTAAAAATGCGATGAAAAATTACGGACTTAAGGTTGAGGAGTAAGATTATGACAAAGATTATTATGCATGGCTGCAATGGTAAGATGGGACAGGTAATCACAGGGCTTCTTGAGAAGGATGAGAATGCACAGATTGTTGCCGGTGTGGACCCTTTTGATGACGGCCATAACAAATATCCGGTATTTCCTTCTATTGAGAGCTGCGTTGTAAAGGCAGATGTTATTATTGATTTTGCTTCTGCTAAGGCTATTGATGGTCTTATTGATTACTGTGTGGCAAACAATGTACCTGCGGTTATCTGTACAACAGGCCTCAGTGAAGAACAGCTTGCAAGAATCAATGAGGCAAGTAAAAAGGTAGCTATCCTTAAGTCTGCCAATATGTCACTTGGTATCAATACATTGTTCAAGCTGTTAAAGGATGCAGTTAAGGTTCTCAATCCGGCAGGATTTGATATTGAGATAGTGGAGAAGCATCACAACCAGAAGCTGGATGCACCTAGCGGTACGGCACTGGCCCTTGCTGATGCAATGAAGGAAGAATTAGATAAGGATTATTATTATAAGTACGACAGAAGTACAGAGCGTCAAAAACGTGACCCTAAGGAAATTGGTATCAGTGCAGTGCGGGGCGGTACAATAGTAGGTGAGCATGAGGTTATATTTGCCGGTGAAGATGAAGTTATTGAATTTAAGCACACGGCTTATTCCAAGGCAATTTTTGCCAAGGGCGCAATAGAGGCAGCCAAATTCCTTGCAGGCAAACCGGCAGGCTTCTATGATATGTCTCACGTAATTGATGCTAAGTAATTACAGCTCATAATTATCAATTGTTACATATTTTTTGAAGTTAAGTTTGCTATAGAGTGCTACGGCAGCAGTGTTGGTGCTCTCAACGTGGAGGAACAGCTGCTTTGAATTGCCGGCAAAGTAATCATTTATAGCATATGACATTAACATCAAGCCATACCCCTTGCCGCGGTATGGCTTTTTTATTTCCACACCCCAGACATTGGTAAAATTAATTGTTGGCTCAAGATTGACTTTGCCAATTATAGCGTGACGCCCTCTTGTACTGCGAAGCTTAAGGGTGTAGCAATTGTTTTTAAAGTCAACATAGAGGGGCTCACTAAGGCTTACGCAGGCAGTAGCGTCACTTTTGCACAGCGTCATAAACAAATCCTGGTATAAAAGCTTCCTGCACATGGAAGTTTTTGTAATGTCAAAAGGAGAGTTGTCCTTGTGATAGGGTATCTGCAACAGCCGGCCATGACATTCCTTTCTGGCAAGGGACAGAAGCCCTGTAAAAACGCCCTGTCTTCTGAAGTGCTCATCTACCAGTGCATTTACCTCAAAACCTTCCCTGACCGGCAGCAGTGTAAGCACGCCGGTAAGAGAAGAACCCGAGTACGCAAGGTAATACAATGGTATGGAATATTCCATGTTTTCTTCAAGAATACAGTATTTTGATTTTTTTTCCAGCTGTTCAATTGCTGCAATATCGTCATTATTTAAAAAAAATTTGCAGATAAAATCCATAATTGCTCCCGTATTTATACAAAATCATCACGTTGTATAACATATTGTAACACATTTTGCTAGACAAATAAACAAAATTAGTATAGAATTATTTTTATAATAAAAGTATTTTTCTAATTTTTTAGAAGGAGATAAGAGATGAGCAAAGTTGGTATTTTGACAGACAGCAATAGTGCAATTACCGTTGAATTAAGTAAGAAAATGGGAGTTGAGGTGCTTCCTATGCCGTTTTATATTGATGGTGAGATGTACCTTGAAGGAATCACTCTGACACAGGAAGAGTTTTATAAGAGGCTTGAAGAGAATGCTGATATTTCAACATCACAGCCTTCGCCGGGAGAGATGACAGATAAGTGGGATGAGATGTTAAAAACATACGATGAGATTGTGTTCATACCTATGTCCAGCGGTCTTAGCGGAACCTGCCAGACGGCAACAATGCTTGCAGAGGACTACAATGGTAAGGTGTGTGTTGTAAACAACCAGAGAATTTCAGTAACACAGCGACAGTCTGTTGCAGATGCCAAGGCTATGGCAGATAAGGGCTATAGTGCAGCCCAGATTAAGTCTGTTCTTGAGAGAGAAAAGATGGAGTCAAGTATATATATTACCCTTGAGACTCTGAAGTACCTTAAAAAAGGCGGCAGAATTACACCTGCGGCAGCAGCAATCGGAACAATTCTCAACCTTAAGCCGGTTCTTCAGATACAGGGTGAAAAGTTAGATGCATTTACCAAAACAAGAGGCAAAAATCTTGCAAGAAAGGCCATGATTAAGGCCATGAAGGATGACTTTGAAAAGCGTTTTGGCACAGCCGCAGCAGAGGGCAAGATGTATCTTGAAATAGCATATTCAGGCAACAGGGAAGAAGCCGAGGACTGGAAGAAGGAAGTGGAAGAAAGCTTTCCGGGCTACGACATTATTATGGACCCGCTTTCACTGAGCGTTGCCTGCCATATTGGACCGGGCTCTCTTGCAATTGCCTGCTCTAAGCACGTTCCTGAGGCTGAATAAAAATTTAAAAAAGTGCTTGACAAAGTGTTATGTATAGTGTAGTATAGATAGTGCATTGTGGTTGGCAATGCACACTATACTTTATGCGCGAGTGGCTCAGCGGTGGAGCACCTCCTTGCCAAGGAGGGGGTCGCGGGTTCGATTCCCGTCTCGCGCTCTATTTTTTTATTGAAAAATACTTTGAAAATCAAAATAATTATCGGAGGTTTATTATGTCACAAGTCAGGATTATTACAGATTCAGCATCAGATTTATCATCAGACAGAGAGGGACTTCTTAGGGTTATTCCCCTTAAAGTTACTTTCGGTGATACAGAATACAGGGATGGCGTGGATTTAACTTTTGATAAATTTTATGAGAAGCTTATAGAGTCAGATGAACTTCCTAAGACAAGTCAGGCAACGCCGATTCAGTTTGAAGAGGAATTTGAGGATGCCGCAAAGGATGGTATGGATGTGGTGGCAATCACAATATCTTCCAAGCTTTCAGGAACATATCAGAGCGCATGCATTGCTGCACAGGAATTTGATAATGTCTATGTTGTTGACAGTGAGAACGCTACCGTTGGACAGAGGGCGCTGGTTCAGTATGCTCTTGAGCTTGCAGGGAAGGGGCTTGGAGGCGAAGAAATTGCAGATATCCTGAACCGCGACAAGAAAAAAATACGACTTGTAGCACTTTTGGATACACTTGAGTATTTGAAAAAGGGTGGAAGAATTTCTGCAACTGCAGCTGCTATCGGAAGCCTGCTCAGCATTAAGCCGGTAATTGCCGTTGTAGACGGTGAACTTCAGGTTCTTGGCAAGGCCAGAGGCTCTAAGCAGGGCAATAATCTTTTAGTCCAGCAGATTGAAGCAACAGGCGGAATTGATTTTACAAAACCATTTTTCCTTGGCTATACAGGATTGTCGGATGTTACAATCAATAAGTATATTGAGGACAGCAGGAGCCTCTGGGAGAAAAATACCACAGAGCTTCCTGTAACAAGAGTGGGTGCTGCAGTTGGTACTCATATTGGACCAGGTGGGATTGCAGTTGCTTTCTTTAGCATTAATTAGAATAATACTGGATTTTTTGTTCAGAATATGATAAAATCAAGCATATACTGTGTTAGAAGGACGTTGATATATGTTTGAAAAGATAAGTGATATTGTGGAAGCCATAGATGGCTTTGTGTGGGGCGCACCCCTTATTATATTAATTTTATCCATTGGCATCTACCTTACGGTAAGGCTGGGCTTTTGGCAGATTAGGAAGCTGCCTAAGGCCCTGAAACTGATGTTTTCCAATGAAGAGGAAGGCGAGGGCGAGGTTTCAAGCTTTGCCGCCCTGTGCACTTCACTGTCAGCTACGATTGGTACCGGCAACATAGTAGGTGTTGCGACTGCCATCGGAGTTCTTGCCGGAGGTCCGGGCGCATTGTTCTGGATGTGGGTTGCGGCTCTCCTTGGTATGGCTACCAAGTACGCAGAAGGCTTTCTTGCCATTAAGTATAGAAAAATTGATGAGGATAAGCATGTTCTTGGCGGACCATTCTATTATATAGTGGGCGGTATGGGAAGCAAATGGACATGGCTTGCCAAAATGTTTGCTGTCTTTGGTGCCCTTGCAGGTCTTTTGGGTATCGGCACTTTTTCTCAGGTTAACGGTATTTCAACAGCTGTTACAAGGCTGTTTGATTCTGATAAGACCAATACGGTTACAATATTTGGTATGGAGTATTCAGTGGTTACAATAATTACTGCTTTTGTCCTTACCATATGCGTGGCACTTGTAGTTATTGGCGGTCTTAAGAGAATTTCCAATGTTTCCCAGGTTGTAGTTCCTTTTATGGCTATTCTTTACATAACAGTTGTGGTGGTAATTCTCATTGCTAATTATAAAATGATTCCCCAGGCATTTGCAGAGATTTTTGAAGGTGCATTTGGTATCAGACCTATCGCAGGCGGTACATTTGCATCAATAATGATGGCAATGCAGAAAGGTGTTGCCAGAGGTATATTCTCCAATGAAGCAGGACTTGGTTCAGCTCCAATTGCAGCGGCTGCCGCTAAGTCTAACGATCCTGTAAGACAGGGTCTTATATCAATGACAGGTACTTTCCTTGACACTGTTGTTATCTGTACAATGACAGGTCTTGTTATTACAATGATGGGCACGTGGAAGGATCCGGCACTTGAGGGAGCGGCGGTTAGTATGGCGGCTTTCGATAAGGGGTTGTATTTTCTTCCGGCAGGCGTAGCACCGACAATTGTCACAGTATGTCTTGTATTTTTTGCTTTTACAACAATACTTGGATGGAACTACTACGGTGAGCGCTGTCTTGAATATCTTGCCAACGGCAATAAGACGGCTGTTAAGGTGTACAGAATTCTTTACATTGCGGCAGTGTTTATCGGACCATATATGACTGTGAGTATGGTATGGAATATTGCAGACATTTTTAACGGACTTATGGCTCTTCCTAACATAATTGCGCTGTTTGCTCTTGGCGGCATTATAGCTAAGGAAACTAAGAGCAGTAAGTGGTGAGGAGTAAAAATGAGTAACCCATTAGGCTCTGAAAAGGTATCAAAATTAATGCTGAAGTTTGCCATCCCCAGCATAGTTGCCATGCTGGTGGGGGCTCTTTATAATATTGTTGACCAGTTGTTTATCGGCCAGAGAGTGGGAGAGCTGGGCAACGCAGCAACCAATATTGCATTTCCGCTTTCGACCATGTGCATTGCACTGTCACTGCTTTTTGGCATTGGCGGGGCTTCCTGCTTTAATCTTAGTATGGGAAGAGGACAGAAGGAAAAGGCGGGATATTTTTTAGGCAACAGCATTGTTATGCTGGCAGTCTGTGGCATAATTCTCTGCGTTATTTCAGAGATTTTTTTAACACCCCTTCTAAAATTATTTGGCTCTCCGGCAGATGTGCTTACACTGGCACAGGAGTATGTCAGAATTACGGCACTTGGCTTTCCGTTCCTGCTGCTTACCACAGGAGGCGGCCATTTAATCAGGGCAGACGGAAGTCCAAGGATGACTATGATATGTAATATTCTTGGCGCCGTAATTAACACGGTTCTGGATGCTGTGTTTGTGCTGGGTTTTGATATGGGTATGCAGGGGGCTGCCCTTGCAACTGTTAT
>JBJENU010000228.1:0-1903 GCA_051880355.1 Lachnospiraceae bacterium
TCACTTACCATTCTGATAATCTGGGAAAGGGTGGTATCCTGCCCGACCCTTGTTGCCTCACACTTTAAAAAGCCTGACTGGTTCAGTGTTGCCGCCGAAACACTGCTTCCCTTTTCCTTATCAGCAGGAACGCTTTCTCCTGTAAGGGCGGACTCATCAACTGCACTGCTTCCTTCCACAACAACACCGTCAACGGGAATATTTTCACCTGGTCTGACCACAAAAATATCGCCAATCCTTACATCTTTAACCGGTACGGTAATCTCACCGTCCCCTCTTACCACGTTGGCGGTTTTGGGAGCAAGCTTCATAAGTCCTTTGATAGCATCGGTTGTTCTTCCCTTAGAGCGGGCTTCAAGCATTTTACCCACCGTAATCAGCGTCAGTATTGTTGCTGCCGATTCAAAATAGAACTCGTTCATATATTCCATGACAGCAATATGGTCACCTACCGCAAATGTCATGGCAAACAGCGCATAAGTGCTATATACAAAAGCAGCTCCTGCTCCCAGGGCAACAAGTGTATCCATATTAGGAGAACCATGAATCAGACCCTTAAATCCGCTGATGAAAAACTTTTGGTTAATTATCATTATGATTATGGTTAGAAGTAATTGCAAAAGCCCCATAGCTATATGATTTTCTGCAAATTTCCCCGGCAACGGCCAGTTCCACATCATATGTCCCATGCTTATATACATAAGCACAAGCCAAAAAACAACCGATGCCACAAGCCTCTTTTTCAAAAGGGGCGTTTCCTTATCCTGAAGGGCATCTTCTTCACCGGAAAAATCTTCCTGTCTGTCAGTGTCTCCTGACCGTTTGAGCGAAGCCCCATATCCTGCATGTTCCACTGCTTTTATTATATCTGCTGCTCCTGCATTGCCATCAACCACCATTGAGTTGGTAAGCAGGCTTACCGAACATGAGGTAACACCATCTACCCGGCTTACCGCCTTCTCAACTCTGGTCTGGCAGGCAGCGCAGCTCATTCCTGTTACATTAAAATGTTCCATATCTGTATCCTTCCACTACTTCATTAACTTTGCCAGAACATTAACTAATTCATCAACAGTCTCATTTTTCCCCGCCTTAATATCATCGGCAACACAGGTTTTAATATGGTTTCCAAGCAAAACCTTGTTAAAACTGTTAAGTGCTGCATTGGCTGCCGCAACCTGCACCAGAATGTCTGTGCAGTATGCGTTGTTCTCAACCATACCCTTAATACCCCGAATCTGGCCTTCTATCCTGTTAAGTCTGTTAATTAAATCCCTATATTCCTTATTGTCACGAAACTTGGTTTTGTGACAGCAGCATTCCTTAATATCTTCACCCATAGTATTACCTGCCTTCCTGATTTACATTCATTATATACCCTATAGGGGTATATTGCAAGTAAAAAATAAAAGCTGTAAAAAACGGCCTAGTGAACGCTCTCATTTTTTACAGCCCCTGAAAATAATATATTACATTCTGAAACGGTAGCCTACGCCCCAAATTGTCTCAATATACTGAGGTGCTGAGCTGTCGTACTCTATCTTCTCACGAATCTTCTTAATATGAACCGTTACTGTGGCAATGTCTCCGATTGAGTCCATATCCCAGATTTCCTTGAAAAGCTCATCCTTGGAAAACACCTTGTTAGGGTTACTTGCAAGAAACGCCAAAAGTTCAAATTCCTTGGTTGTAAACTGCTTTTCCTCTCCGTTGACCCACACGGTTCGCATAGTCTTGTCGATTTTCAGTCCGCGTATGGCAATAACATCATTGACCGGGACGTTATTAACAAGCCGCTGATATCTTGCAAGATGCGCCTTTACTCTGGCCACCAGCTCACTTGGGCTAAAAGGCTTGGTCATATAATCATCAGCACCAAGTCCAAGTCCGCGAATCTTGTCAA
>JBJENU010000229.1:0-8242 GCA_051880355.1 Lachnospiraceae bacterium
ATAACAGTATCGTTGTCCACGGCCTGCTTGATAGAAGCTTCCTCAATATCAAGTGTTCCGTTATCGTTAACGTTAAGACCGCTTCCTGCAAGCATCTCGCCATAGGCGTGGGCAATACTTGAAAATTCACGGCGCAGTCTTGAAGTACCGCCAAACTGGCTGTTCTTCTCGTCGTTGGTAATGGTGATAAGTTTATTATAGCCATCAACAAGTTCTTCAATAGTCTCAATAATATTATCACTGTCATTCTTCATACTGATTCTGACAGGCTTGTCGCTGGCCTGCTTCAACATCAGCTCGTATTCACCGTTAATTGATATTACGTTGGACTTGGATGTCCTTGAGGTGCCGTCAATGTCGAAAATGGCATTGCCGGGGTACTGGCTCACATTGTTAAGACCAAGGATTTCAACGGGATTCCTCGCAGCACCGTCTGCTGTGTTATTGATATGGAAAATCTCTGACTTCATCGCCGGAGTACCTGTTGAGTCTGACTCAATGGTTATTGCAGAGGCACCGTTTCTGTCAGTAATTACACCGGCTGTAAGACCTATACTTGCACGGTTGATAAGCTTGGCAATTTTATTCTGGATATCACCTGTAGTCTCTTTTGTATCAACTCCGAATTGAAATTCGTAGGTAAGACTGCCTATATCCAAATCAAAGGAATATTCACCGGTAGTAAGGTGACGGTTGCCGGGAACCAGAAAATTACCTGTATTAATCTGGCTTGTGGCAAGCTGGTTGACAGTTACATTGAGCTCCCTGACTGCGTTCTCATTGTTGTTATCACCAATATACTTGGCATCCACAATGTCAGGATTATCGGAATTGGCTGATTTTTTGAATACTATATCACCATTCTCTGAACCTGTAAGACTTGAGGCAATATTGCCAAATTCCCTTGCACTTTCCTTGAGGTCGATGGCGTACTTCTGGGCCTCCTCAGATAAATCAATCTTGTAGGCAGGTGAATCTCTGTTGATTCGCAATATTTTGTTGTAGGTATTCTTAAGGTCGGATTTCTTGTGGGAATCGTACTTAGACACAGACCTGTTGCCATACTGGCTCAGGTAATAGGTATAAACATTGCTAACCATAGAACAGTCACCTCCTTGTCTGTTAAGGTTAATCAGAACACCAGCATCCTTGCCGGAAAAATATCGATAGTTTTAGTTACTAACAGTATAGTACAAAAGTGCTCAAATGTCAACAAAATAACTTGATATTTTTTTATCTAAAGTGTACAATATTTGTGGGAAGATGTCGATATACGTAGTAGGAATTTTATACGTAAAGGTGGGGTTATTATGGCATATTATAATGATTTTGGGAAGTTTAACAATAGGATTGCATTACTTGATGACAGAGGCAATAAAGTTACATATGCCGATATGCAGACCATTTGTACTGACATGGGGAAAGTGGTCAGGAGAGGTCTTGTTTTTTCATTTTGTGAGAACAGCATAGGCTCTGTCTGCGGATATATTTCGTTTCTTAATAACAAAGTTGTACCTGTGCTTATTGACAGAGGTATGGATAAGGATCTGGTTTGTAATCTTATTAATGTATACAGACCGGATTATTTGTATTTTCCGGAAGATATGCAAAATGAATTTAAGTTTACAGAATGTATATATGCAGCTAATGGATATATGCTTTGCGAAACAGGCAGAACAAAACCATATGATATCTACGAAGAGTTAGGCCTTTTGCTGACGACTTCCGGAAGTACGGGCAGTCCTAAGTTTGTAAGGCAAAGCTACAAAAATATCCAGATTAATGCAGAACAGATTGCAGAGTATCTTAATATCTCCGGTGATGACAGACCAATTACAACCCTGCCCATGAATTATACATACGGATTGTCCATAATTAACAGCCATTTATTGTGCGGAGCCACTGTTTTGCTTACCCGTAAAACTTTGATGGACCGGGGATTTTGGACATTTTTTAAAGAAGCGGGAGCTACTACTTTTGGGGGCGTTCCGTATACATATGAGATTTTGAAAAAGTTAAGATTTTTTAAGATGGAACTTCCATCGTTAAAATATATGACTCAGGCAGGCGGAAAATTAACCCCTGAGCTTCACAAGGAATTTGCAGAATATGGCATGGCTAATGATAAAAAATTTATTGTTATGTACGGACAATGCGAGGCCACAGCCAGAATGGCTTATCTTCCTGCTGATAAATCCCTTGAAAAATATGGCAGTATGGGCATAGCAATCCCTGGCGGACGGTTAGATTTAATTGATGTTAACGGCAATATAATTAATGAACCTGATGTTGTGGGAGAACTGGTGTATTATGGCCCTAATGTTACTTTGGGATATGCGGAATGTGAGGCAGATTTAAGCAAGGGTGATGAGAGAAACGGCCGTCTTGAGACCGGTGATATGGCTAAAAGAGATAAGGATGGATATCATTATATCGTTGGCAGGAAGAAGCGTTTCCTCAAAATATACGGCAACAGAGTCAATCTGGACGAGACCGAGAGAATGTTAAAAGCTTATTTGGATATTGAATTGGCATGTGGTGGAGTTGATGACCATTTGTGCGTGTATATCACATCGGATGATGATAAGATAAAAGAAAAAGCCAGACGATTTCTTGTTGACAGAACAGGTCTTAATCCTGTGGCATTTAATGTTAAATATGTTCCTGAAATACCCAAAAATGAGGCAGGTAAAATTCTTTACAAAAAATTAGAGGAGTAATTTTATGGAAAATATTCTGGATATAAAGCCTTATTCCCTGAACAGCTCAGAAAAAAGAAAGGTTTTGGGAGAACGACTTCAATTTCTTACAAAATTGCATTATGGAAAATGCCCGGAATATAAGAGAATAGCAGATGCTTTTAATGCGGATATTGAAAACACGGAGCTTGAAAATTTTATGTATCTCCCGGTAGGAATATTCAAGGATATGGAATTGAAAAGCGTTGGAGATGATGAAATAGTAAAGACCATGACTTCATCAGGCACTACGGGACAGAGTGTATCAAAAATTTTTCTGGACAGAACAACATCCGCTAACCAGCAAAAAGTACTTGTTAAAATCGTAAGTGAATTTACGGGAAAAGCAAGGCTTCCGATGCTTATTATTGACAGCCCTTCCGTAATTAAAAACCGTCAGATGTTTTCGGCAAGGGGAGCCGGAATATTGGGATTTTCCATTGTGGCATCGGACAGACAGTACGCGCTTAATGATAATATGGAATTGGACGTTGAAGGAATAAAAGCATTTTTGGAAAAACATGCAGGGGAGAAGATACTCTTATTTGGGTTTACTTTTATGATATGGCAGTTTTTTTACAAGGAACTGCAAAAAATCCCCGGTGAAATTGATTTGTCCAATGGGATTCTTATTCATGGCGGCGGCTGGAAAAAGTTGCAGAATGAAGCTGTCAAGCCTCAGGTTTTTAAAGAAGAATTGAAGAAGGTATGCGGGCTGTCCGACATCCATGATTATTACGGAATGGTTGAACAGACCGGCTGCATCTATATGGAATGTGAATGCGGATATCTGCATGCCAGTATTTTTTCAGATATAATAACCCGCAGAGTTGCAGATTTTAAACCTTGTGATTTTGGAGAGGAAGGAATTATTCAGGTGCTTTCCACCATTCCGGAATCCTATCCGGGACATTCAATTCTCACGGAGGACCAGGGAATTATTGTTGGAGAGGATACTTGCCCGTGCAAAAGATTAGGTAAGTATTTTAAAATTACAGGCAGAATTAAAAATGCAGAAGTAAGGGGATGTAGTGATACTTATGAACGAAAATAGAATTTCTTATCTGGTGGGAAACGGGATATTGTCTGACAGCCCTATGGAAGTATATAGCGACCTGGTGTGTGGTTTTTTGGACGAATTATCAAAGATAATCAGAGGAAATCTGGAAGCTAAGAAATACCCGGATGTGCTTACATTTGCTTTTTGGTGCAGAAGAGGAAATATTCAAAAACTAAAAGAAGAATATGTTTCAAAATATGTCAGGGTGGGACGTGGCAATGTGTTTCACATTGCACCGTCAAATGTGCCCATTAATTTTGCTTTTTCGCTGGTGTTTGGACTGCTGGCAGGCAATTCTAATGTGGTTCGTGTTTCCGAAAAAGAGTTTGAGCAGGTAAATATTGTCTGCGAATGTATAAACCGGTGCTTGGAAATTCCTGAATTTTGTGAACTGAAGAAATATATTTGCGTTGTTAAATATCCTCACTGTAAGGAAATTACAGATGATTTTTCACAGAAGTGTGCAAGCAGGGTAATTTGGGGCGGTGATAATACGATAAAAGAAATCAGAAAATCAGAAATTCCCTGCCGTACCAATGAAATAACTTTTTCAGACAGATATTCATTTGCAATTTTTGATGAAGAAACTTTGGAAAATGCCACTGACAGTGATTTGAAAGCTCTCACAGAAAAGTTTTATAATGATACCTACTTAATGGACCAGAATGCCTGCTCTTCGCCGCATTTGATTATGTGGATGCCTTCAAAAAGCAGACAGGGGCGCCTGCGATTCTGGGATATGCTTAATAAAATTGCTGTTAAATATGATATACAGGCAAAGAAAGCTGTTGACAAATATACTTTGGCAGCAGAGCTTGCGGCAAGAAATGAAATTGAATTTAATTTAAAAATATATTCAAATACCTTATATGTTGCAAAGTTAAAAGGGGTGCAGGACAGAATTGATACCTTAAGAGGTAAATTTGGTTTGTTTTTTGAGATGGATTATACATCTGCAAAGGAAATATGCAGATATATCGGAAATAAAGTTCAAACCTGTGTGGTGTATGGTCTTGATGCAGATGGACTTGAAAGGGAATTGATTAAAAACCATTGTCTTGGCGTAGACAGAATTGTTGAAGTCGGTAAAGCTATGGATATAGGTACCTACTGGGATGGCTATGATATTATTGGAACTTTGTCAAGAGCAATTGTTGTTGACTGAGTTGCGGATTAGGAGGATAAAGCGGTGAATGGCAGAGCAATTGCAATTATTACAGCAAGAGGGGGAAGTAAGAGAATTCCCAAGAAAAATATCAAAGAGTTTTGTGGTAAGCCAATAATTGCCTATTCAATTGAGGCTGCAATTAATTCCGGTATTTTTGATGAAGTTATGGTGTCTACTGACAGTGAAGAAATTGCAGAAATTGCAAGACAGTATGGAGCAAAGGTACCGTTTATGCGAAGCGAAAAAACTGCAAGTGATTTTGCAACAACTGCAGATGTTCTTGTGGAAGTAATTGATGAATATAAAAAGAGGGGCGTTGAATTTGAGTATATGGCCTGCTTATATCCCACAGCTCCGTTTATCACACCTGAAAAATTAAAGAATGGATTTGATATGCTGGTTAAGAATGACGGTCTGATGGCTATGACGGTTGTGCCTTTTTCCTATCCGCCACAGAGAGCATTCGTTATGAACGAAGAATATATCCAAGTGAAATGGATTGAAAATCTTGAAAAACGTTCCCAGGATCTTGAAAAAATGTATCATGACTGCGGACAGTTCTATTTTTATAAGGTGGAAGGTTTTGCAGAGAAAAAAGGCAGAATAACACAGAAAATAGTTCCGGTAATTGTTGATGAGTTGCATGTGCAGGATATTGATAACGAAGTTGACTGGAAAATGGCAGAATTAAAATTTGCTTTAATGAGACAGGGATAAAATACAATGGAACAAACACAGAATAAAGAAGTTAATGCTTATTGCAGGAAAATTAGACAAGATGATTTAGAAATGATAATGAATTGGCGGATGAGACCCGATATTACCATGTATATGAATTCGGATCCGGTGCTGACACTGGAAGATCAGAAGAAGTGGTTTGAAAAAATCAGTAAGAGTACGAGTGACTGGTTCTGGATACTGGAGGTTGATGGTGTTCCCGCAGGAGTTGCCAGTCTCATTGGTTATGACGGCAATCTTGTTCACACAGGCGTTTATATTGCAGAACAGTCAAAAAGGTCAATTAAACTTGCTCTGTATATCCAGTGGAATTTATACCGTTATTCCTTTGAAGAATTGAAGGTTAATAAAGTATGCGAAGAGGTGTTTGAAGCAAACAAGGCTGTAAACAGAATTCTGGATATGTGCGGAAGTAAGAGAGAGGGCGTATTAAGAAACCAAGTGCTTAAAAACGGCACATTTTACAATGTGGTTTACAGAGGCATTTTGAAAGAAGAATGGGAAGTAATCAGTGCGAACAGAATCTATGACAGAATAGATTTTGAGATGTAGGAAGTGAGTAATAATTTGGATAAGGTAAGACTTTTAGAAGGAAAATGCGCCATAGTAACAGGGTGTAACAGAGGCATCGGCAAGGCAATTCTTGAAGGGTTTGCGGAAAATGGCGCAGATGTATTTGCACATGCCAGAAAAAAAACACAAGAGTTTGAGGAATTCTGTAAAGAACTGTCTGATGAGAATAAGGTAAACGTGTATCCGGTATATTTTGATGCTAGGGATACTGAAGAAATGAAAACTGAAGTAAAAAAAATTTTTTCTATCTCAAAGTCAATTGATATTCTGGTAAATAATATTTCAGTGGTTAATTCGGTAAAGCTTTTTCAGATGACATCCACTCGGGAGATGAAAGATGAATTTGAGGTGAATTTTTTTTCACAGCTGGAGCTTACACAATATATTTCCAGGGCAATGATAAGAAGAAGGCAGGGAAGTATAATTAATATTTCCGCCTGTGCCGGAATGGATGGAAATACAGGAATGATATCATATGTTTCAAGTAAGGCTGCAATGATTGGAGCTACAAAACGGCTGGCCATAGAGCTTGGAGAGTATGGTATCCGTGTCAATTCTGTTGCGCCGGGACTGACAGAGACCGATATGGGAAATAAGATGAGTGAGGAATTAACTGCAAGTACAATTAATCACCAGATATTTAAAAGAAAAGCAGAAGCCAAGGAGATAGCTGATGGAGTGATTTTTCTGGCGTCGGATATGGCCTCGTTTATAACGGGCCAGGTACTTAGAATTGATGGTGGAATGTTGAATTAGAAAGGTGCTTATGAAAGATAAAAAAATTAGATGCGCTATTATCGGACCGGGTAATATCGGTATGAATTTGCTTATGAAAATCAAAAGGTCAAAGCTGCTGGAGTGCAGCTTGTTTGTCGGAAGAAATCCGGATTCCAAAAATTTAGCCGCCGCGGCCCAAATGGGCTACAATGTATCATATGATTCACTGCAGGCATTGATTCAGCAGGAGAGTAGTTTTGATATTTTGTTTGATGCGACATCGGCTGATTCTCACAGGATTACAGCGGAAATGATGAAAAAGCTTAATAAGTATACCATAGATTTAACACCGTCCAAAATCGGTAAATTGTGCGTTCCTTCATTGAATTGGGAGGAATGTGTGGAAGAGGATAACATAAATATGGTTACCTGCGGAGGCCAATCTATGGTTCCGCTGGCTTATGCCATTAAAAGTGTGTGTGATGATATTTCATACATTGAAACTGTATCCACAATTTCTTCTGCATCTGCGGGAATTGGCACAAGAGAAAATATTGACGATTATATTCAGACAACACAAATGGCATTGAGGAAGTTTACGGGCGTTAATAATACTAAAACCATGATAGTACTCAATCCGGCAGAACCTCCGATTATTATGCGTAATACTTTGTATGTACGCGGAGATAATATTGACATGGAAAAAGTTTCCGGGGCAGTGTATGACATGGAAAAGAATATTCAGAGTTATGTTCCGGGATACAAGATAATTGTTCCTCCTACTTTGATGGAGAACGACATTGTTGCCGTGTCTGCACAGGTTGAGGGAAGTGGAGATTTCCTGCCTGAGTATGCAGGGAATCTTGACATTATTACATGTGCCGCAATTGAGATGGGCGAGAAATATGCTGTGCGGTTAATGGAAACGGAAGGCGGGTGCATATTTTGAAAAAAGTGAAGTTTTTTGATTCTACTTTGAGAGATGGTTCCCACGCCCTTAAACAGAAACTTACCAAAAATCAGATTGAGTCATATTGCAAGGTGATAGACAATGCGCATATGCACACAGTTATTGTAGGGCATGGAAATGGAATAGGAGCTTCATCTATTCAGATGGGGCTTTGCGAATTAGATGAAATAGAGATGTTAAGAATTGCTAAAAGCAATTTGCCGGGGACAACTCTTGGAGCATTTGTCACAGTGGGATTCGGAACAATTGAAGAACATGTTATACCTGCCATTAATGCA
>JBJENU010000230.1:0-1881 GCA_051880355.1 Lachnospiraceae bacterium
GATGTATTAACTGTAAGAATGCACAGTGTGTTCAGGGATGTCCTGTATCAATCAACATTCCGGGATTTATCCATGAGGTAAAAGAAGGCAATATTGAGGAGGCTTATAAGATTATCAGCCAGTCCTCTGCATTACCGGCGGTTTGTGGTCGAGTATGTCCACAGGAGAGCCAGTGCGAGGGTAAATGTATCCGTGGTATCAAGGGAGAGCCGATTTCAATCGGTAAGCTTGAGCGTTTTGTAGCAGACTGGGCAAGAGAGAATAACGTTAAACCACAGGCTGCAACAGAGAAGAAGGGCAAGAAGGTTGCCGTAATCGGTTCCGGTCCTGCAGGTCTTACATGTGCAGGTGACCTTGCAAAGATGGGATACGATGTAACAATATTTGAGGCACTTCATGAGGCAGGCGGCGTACTTGTATATGGTATTCCTGAGTTCCGTCTTCCTAAGCAGACAGTTGTTAAGGCTGAAATCGAGAATGTTAAGAAGCTTGGTGTTAAGATTGAAACTAACGTTATTATCGGTAAGTCGGTTACTATTGACCAGCTCCTTTCAGAAGAAGGCTTTGATGCCGTATTTATCGGTTCAGGTGCAGGCCTTCCTAAGTTTATGGGTATTCCGGGTGAGAACGCCAACGGCGTATTCTCGGCAAATGAGTACCTTACAAGAAGCAATCTTATGAAGGCTTTCAAGGATGAGTACGATACACCTATTTCAGCAGGTAAGAAGGTTGCAGTTGTAGGCGGCGGTAATGTTGCCATGGATGCTGCAAGAACAGCTCTCCGTCTCGGCGCAGAAGTACATATCGTGTACAGAAGAAGTGAGGAAGAGCTTCCTGCCAGAGTTGAAGAAGTGCATCATGCAAAGGAAGAAGGTATCATATTTGACCTTCTTACAAATCCTACAGAAATCCTTGTTGATGAGAACGGCTGGGTTAGCGGTATGAAGTGTGTTAAGATGGAACTTGGCGAGCCTGATGCTTCAGGAAGAAGAAGACCTGTTGTAATTGAAGGTTCAGAGTTCACACTTGATGTTGATACAGTTATTATGTCACTTGGTACTTCACCAAATCCGCTTATCTCTTCTACAACAGCAGGACTTGAGATTAACAAGCATCAGTGTATCATCGCTGATGAGGAATTCGGTAAGACATCTAAGGAAGGCGTATATGCCGGCGGAGATGCCGTTACAGGTGCAGCTACCGTTATTCTTGCCATGGGTGCAGGTAAAGCAGCAGCAAAGGGTATTCACGAATTTCTGTCTAAGTAATTTAGTATTTATGGTTAACAGGGCCGTTAAAGTGTGTTTTGCATTTTAACGGCCTTTTTAAAAAAGGATTAAGGTGATACATTTTGAAAAAGGCATTGATTGTAACAGGCGGACAGCTTGAAACTAACTGGGCAAAAGAATATTTAAAAAAATTTTCATATGACATAGTTATTGCCGCGGATAAAGGCCTTATGAACTGCGAAAAGCTTGGCATACAGGCTGACTACTGCCTTGGGGATTTTGATTCCCTGGAGGGTGGAGTTGAAGGCGCCCAAAAACTATTTGGCGATGGAATTAAGATTTATCCCTGTGAAAAGGATGATACTGATACATGGCTTGCAATTAAAGCGGCAGGAGAACTGGAATGTACTGAGGCTGTAATTATCGGTGGAACAGGTACAAGACTGGACCATGTTTTTGCCAATATCGGCAATCTGTTTCTGGCACAGGATATGGGAATGGCAGTTGAGCTTGTGGATTCACATAACAAAATATATCCTGCGGGGAAGGTCAACTTGTTTGAAAAAGGAAGCGTATATGGTAAATTTATTTCTGTGTTTCCTTACGGAGGCGATGCCACGGGAGTTACCTATGAGGGATTTAAATATAATAT
>JBJENU010000231.1:0-8155 GCA_051880355.1 Lachnospiraceae bacterium
AGACAAGACTGGTAATAGCTGTTGTTGTTATGACAGTTTCTGATATAATTTTTGATTTGCTCAATGTTTTAGTATTCCACGGCGGCATGCTTGGTATGGGAATTGCGTCAAGCCTCAGCTACTATCTGGCATTTATCATCGGCATCGGATATTTTGTGAAAAAAGACTGTATTTTTAAATTCTCAAAAAAGCTTGTTAAGCTGAAAAGCTGTAAAAATATGTTAAAAGCCGGTATTCCTACAATTATCAATATGATAAGTACGGTTCTGCTGTCTTTTACAATGAACAAAATTTTGTTGGGAGTGTCGGGAAGTACGGCGGTTGCGGCATATTCGGTAATCGGAACGGTTGTTAATATCTGCTATGCATTTAGCGGAGGTCTGGCCGGTGTTGCACTTATGCTGGCCGGTATGTACTACTGTGAGGAAGACAGGAAATCTTTAAAAGAGCTTTTAAAGGTTGCCCTCAGATATGCCATTATCGTAGATGCCATAGTAACAGTTATTGTTTTTGCCGTAGCACCGTTATTGGTAAGCCTTTTCCTTACAGACAATGATTTGGCAATTCAGATGGCAACCCAGGGCTCAAGAATATTTGTGCTGTCCCTTGTCATAAGTGCTATTAATTCGGCACTTAAGCACTTCTATCAGGGAACAGGAAGAATTAAAATTACATATGTGCTGTGTGCACTTCAAAATTATATATGTATAGCACTTTCAGCTTTTGTGCTCAGCAGGGTTGTGGGACTTGACGGTGTATGGTTCGGATATCTGTGCGGTGAGATTATTGTTCTTATGGTAATTTTCGCATACATTGTTGCCAACAGGCATAAATTCGATTTTTCAATGGATACACTGTCACTTCTGCCGGATGGCTATGGCGTTCCTGATGATGACTGCCTTATTCTTAATATTAAAAATGAGGCTGAAGTGGTGGAAGCATCTCAGGCGGCCGGCCAATATTGCAGGGCGCATAATAAAAGTTCCAGACTCTGTATGTATACCGGACTTTGCATTGAGGAAATGTGTAATAATATAATTACCTACGGTTTTGATAAGACAGGAAAAAATACAATCAATATCCGTATTTTCTGCAAGGAGGACGAGCTTGTAATCCGTTTCAGGGACGACTGCAAGGCCTTTGACCCGGTAAAATATTTCGAGATGCACAATGAAAGTGATGATCCTGCTCATCACATCGGTATCAGAATGATTTTTAAACTGGTTAAGGATGTTAATTACACCAATTCAATGTCACTTAATAATCTTACAATGAAGATATAAAGGGGCTGTAATGGGCTGTAAATAAACTATTCGAAAGAGCGCTTTCGCTTAATTGCTACCGTAGCGGTACATAAAGCCACAAAATACGTGGCTTAAGTACCGACGGCAGCAAAAATCTTTCTAATAGTTTATTTACAGCCTTATTTTATTTCCTCCAGTTTTTCTGAGTATGCACCCCAGAAGTAGTCTGTGACATAGCTGCCATATAGTGTGCCGGGAACGTATATTTTAAGGGCATCGGCGGCATCTGCCAGAAGATTGTTGCCCACTTCAGGAAGGGAAGCGGCGTTAAGCTCTACTCTGGTAAGATTAGCAGCATTTGCAAATATTCCTGAGGAAAGTGATTTAATGCCTGCAGGAAGGGTAATCCGTGATGCCAGACAGCCCTCAAAAGCTCTGAGGCCAATTTTGGTTACAGAGTAGTTCTCAAGGCTTTCAGGAATTACAAGCTCCCCGGCTTTTTTGCCTTCATCAGTAAGACCTGTGATTGTCACACCGATTGTGGTAACGTTGTAGGTGAAAGTGTCTGTGGTGCCGGACGAGATAATTTCACCGGCGGCGCTTGAAAAAAGCGGTGATGGCAGTCTGGTTTCTGTCATTGTCATAGTGCCTGAAACACGTTTTAAATCATTGATAAGCAGCACGGTGTTGTAGACAATTCCGGCATCGTTTGCGTGGAAATTGGAATCATAAAAATATCCGTAGTCTAAAATGTGGTCATCAAGAGAGGCGATGATTTCACAGTCTAATTTTTCTCTTAAAGCCTTTACAAATCCTTCCTTGTCACAATCCTTTACTGACAGCTCATTAAGAGGGCAGAAGCTAAAGTAAACCTTTGCACCTTTTTTCTTAATTTCTTTAACATAGTCATTAATCATTTTGGCGAAACTGTCAGTTACTATGGCGGGTGTCAGTTCAGGCAGATTATCAGGAGAGTAGAGCTCTTCCATAATATTGCTGTCACGTTTAAACGTCATATTGCCCTTATTGTCAAAAGAAGACAGGGCATACACGCCGCTTACGGCGGCACCGCCGCCGGCTGCCAGCTTTTTAGTGTTCTCTGCATAGTCACCAAGCTTTGAAAGAAAGCCCGGAATATATGAAGTACCTAAGTTGAGAGCCATATCGGTTCTGCCTTCAATGGCCTGAAGAATGTAGTCGTAGCCAACGTAATCAGAATACATCTGGGAACTGATTTCAGGAGCCAGAACAACAATATCTCCCTTGTGTATGTAAGGCTTTGATAAATCAAGCATTACCTTCATGCCAAAAGCGGCGTAGAGGCCAAAGTTAACACATGGCCTGCCAAGCTCCTTTTCAACAAGCTGGGAATCAATTCCAAAGGCAACACTTGAGCCACCGATTACAACGATTTTTTCCCCTTCTACTGATTTCAGATAGTCATATTTTACAGGCAGAGCCGCATAATAAGACTCATTATAGGAACGGGGAAGGTTGTTGGCATAGATATATACACCAAGCAGTGGAATCAGTGCAATGGCAACAATCATAAGAAGAAGCACTGTAAATTTTAATAGATTCTTTTTTCTGTTCATAAAACAATGCCTCCCTTTTAAAAGTCAAAATAGATAAATGAGCTTGAAACACCACTGCCGGAGCCAAGCACAAGGGCACCAACAACCAGCCAGATGCATATTACACTGATGATAATTACCTGCCATGATTTCAAGTGATTGTTGGTCATCAATTTACCTGCCACAATTACCAGAATAATTGAAATCAGTATCATAATTATTTTTGCAGGATTCAGGCAGCACACCTCAAGGATGGTGCTAAATTCCCACGGCCCTGCCAGCTTGCCAAAAAGTGTAAAGGCAGTGCCAAGGCTGTCGGCCCTGAAAAATACCCATGCCACAGTTACAAGTACGCAGGTTCTGATGCGGGCAAGCCAGATTCCCACGGCACTTTCAGGCTTTTTTATGTTCAAGGCAATTTCAACTGCCTGATAGATTCCGTGAAGCAGACCCCAGAAAATAAATCCAAGGGCTGCACCGTGCCAGATTCCGCTTACAAGGAAAGTAATGAGTATGTTAAGGTAGCGGCGTACCCTGCCCACTCTGCTTCCCCCAAGAGGAATGTAGATATAGTTTTTGAGCCACTGGGAAAGGCTTATGTGCCATCTTCTCCAGAAATCCCGGACAGAGGTTGCCATATATGGCTGCCTGAAATTTTCTGTAAGGTTTATTCCAAAAAGCAGGGCAGAGCCTCTTGCAATGTCGGTATAACCTGAAAAATCATAATAAATCTGAATTGCATACATAACAGCTGCAAGTATAAAGGAACCGCCGCCTGCGTTGGCAGCATTGTCAAAAACAGCAGCAACACCGGGAGCCAGCGTATCAGCTATGGCAATTTTTTTGAGGAAACCTGTAGCAATGAGCGTTATTGCTGAAGTTGCGTTGGACCATGAAAAGCTGCGTCTCTGCTTTAATTCTTCGAAAAATTTGTCAGGCTCTTCAATGGGACCTGCAGTTATTTTTGCAAAGAATAAAGCATAGGTGAAAAAGTTGACCGGATTTCTGACCGGACTTATTTTACCTTTACTAATCTGGGCAAGGTAGGCAATGCACTGGAAGGTAACATAGGAGATGCCCATTGGAACTACCAGCGAAAAGGTGTTGCCGTTGCCTGTGAAAATGCTGATGGTAAAATTAAGGTATTTGTACAGGAAAAGAAAAACTATGCTTATTACGATTCCTGCACAAAGCAGATTTTTTCTGCCCTTTTTGCCGTATCCATTGGAAACAACACCAATAATAAAAATTATCCACACATATACAAACATTATCAACGCCTGACGTGGCATGGCATAACAGTAGAAAAACACGCTGCATATAAGAATCCACAGGTTACCAAGCCTGCGCGGCAGGAGGTTATGCAGAATTACACATACAGGTAAAAATATAAGATATGTAAGTGATGAAAGACTCATAATGACCTCCTGTTATTTATTCATACCGCCCCAGTTTTCCAAATCGGCAATTAACTGGGCGGTTCTTACCTTGGCACCCTCAAGTGTAAGGTGGTACATACTGTCATAGAACAATGTTTTATCCAAAGCGTAATCCCCAAAGCTTGAGATAATTGTGCAATACCGGTTGTCTATTTTTGATTTTAGCGTGTTGACAAAGCCGGCCCCAAGATTGTTCATATACTCCTTGGTTGCGCCGCCACTGGACATTGGCGGAAAACTGAAAAGACATCGGGCTCCTTTTTCTGTAAGGTTTTTAAAGCAGGTATTATACTTACCCATACCAAGGTCAGTGGGGAAAGCAGCTCCCGGAACTGACGGCTGGTATGTACCCTTGGATGCGCGGTATAAAATCAAATCACCAAAAGAATTCACACCTGAACGAACATATACACTATCCTTGTTGGTAAGCTTGCCCGGAAGATATCCCCGCTTCCTGTTAAGGTAGGAAAGGTATGTGTTAAGAATACAGGTGTTGCGCTTCAGGTTAATATCCTCAAGAATATCGTAGTTGCTCTCAAGGTACTGCCAGTTAGCCATGGAAATAGCTTCCTCGTTGGCAAACATAATAGGGAAATATTCAGGTGCAAAAACAACCACATCGCCCTCGTGAATGTTGGCCTCCAGCATATCAAAAAGAGGCGAAATTCCATAAAGGAAGGAATTTCCAAAGTTTATAACCGAGTAATCAGGATACTTTTCCTTAAGCATCACTGAGTTAAGACCAAAGGTCATGCTTGAGCCGCCCACAAGAATAAGACGTTTACCCGGAGTGTTTTTGAGCAGCATATATTTGTCAGCCATAGCCGAATCGTAATCGTAATCAAATGCCCTGCCAAGGGATGCAAGAACACGCATATGTGTCAGGCTGTCACAGCCTGAAAAAGCACCGGCCGGCATTGATGTAATAGTTTCCGGAAGGTAAATTAACTGTAAATTAGTGCACCCTGCAAAGGCATTTTCGCCAATCGTAGTAAGACCAACAGGTAAAATTACCGTCTTAAGGGCTGAACAGTTACGGAATGCCCCTGCAGCAACAGCTGTGACTGTTTTGCCGCCAATCTGTTCCGGAATGCACAGCATATCTGTGGCGTTACCCTTGAAGCCTGTAATTGTTACGAAGTTGCCTGAAATGGTGTAGCTTAAGGCGGCAGTATCGGTATTTTTAACCCACTCTGCGTACAGCTCTACATTATTCCTTGGAACAAGATACATTGCGCCAAGGCTGTAATGAGTTCCGGTGTAGTCAGCTTTTGAGTTGTAGCCGGTAAGTGTATAGCCCTCACGGACAATTGATTTATTGTCAACGGGAAGGTTCACATACACATTAGGGCTTGTTGAAATATTGATATCACCGGTGATTGAGCCGCCGTTACCGTTAAAGGCAATGGTATAAGTTGACAAATCTTTAAAATTAGCATAAAGGATTGTGTCGGCAGTAATGGTGTAGTCAAGGTTTTCTTTACTATCCAGAAGGTTGCCTCCGTCGTCAATGTAGCCGTTAAGACTCCAGCCCTTAAAACGTATTGTGCTGTTGTCATATTCACAGTTAAGATTAATTATATCGCCATAGTGATACTGTTCAATGGAGTTTAAGATATTTACCGTTCCCAGATTATTGGACATGGCCATAAAATTCACCTTTTCTCCTATAAAATTAACTTCAATGACACAGGTATCTTCAACTGTGAATTCAAAGGTGTCAGATGAAGGCGCCGGATAGACGCGTTCTCCTACCTTTATGGAATCCACCTCGTAGTGGGGATTGCAGGTAATTCTGATGCTGGATTTTTCTCCATCGTCAACTGTTGACGGTCCTATAAGCTCAACAAATCCCCGCTCACTGTCTGCAATGGACAGCAGACAGTGTTTGCCCGGCTTGAAATACAGATTGCCGCTTTCAGTAATATTACTTACGGTAAGCCTGCCATTTTCATAGGTAAACCCTTGAGTTTCCCTGTAAAAATATCCGTCATTTATTTTAATTTCAAAAGAAGCAGTGCCGCCCGGCTCAACAGTCACAGGGTTATCACTTAAGACTTCAAACCCCTCGTGTGGCACCAGGGCAACGGTAGGATTGCTATTTTTGCTTTGGACTCCCACAGGGGACAATATGGCTAAAATTGCCACCACAGCAGTGATTATCAGCATATATATGTAATTCTTGGCTTTCATAAGAACTCCTTAATGTGTAGTTAAAACATATTATATCATATTATTTCTTTTTTTCCAAATATTTGGTATAATATTAATGTAATGGAGGTGTGTATATGTCAGACAAGAAAAAATTTATGCAGGAAGCAATAAGGGAAGCTTATGAAGGAATTAATAACAGACACGGTGGTCCTTTCGGAACTATAATAGTAAAGGACGAAAAGATTGTGGGAAGAGGTCACAACAGAGTTTTGCTTAATCAGGACCCTACATGCCACGGAGAAGTAGAGGCAATCCGTGATGCCTGTAAGAATCTGGGAACCTTTGACCTTAGCGGCTGCCAGCTGTATACCACTGCTGCGCCATGCCCAATGTGCAAGGGAGCCATTCTCTGGGCCAACATCAGCAAGGTTTATTATGGCTGTACCATTGATGATACCGATAAAATCGGTTTCCGTGACCAGGTATTTTATGACAACTGGGACGGTATGGAAAGCAGTGATTACACTGAGGAATTAGGCAGACAGGAGTGCCTTGATTTATTTGAGGATTACAATAATGGCGGCCACTCAAGATACTAGTATATTTAATCTTGAAAAAAATGCGGAAACATGGTAATATTACTGTATAAAAAATGCGGAAACACATAAAATAGTTAAAATAAAAAATGCGGAAAGCAGGACAGCCTATGTTTAAGCGAAAAATTTATGATAAAATGCTGGAATGGAAAAGGGATTCAGAAGGAAGGACGGCCCTGCTGATTGAGGGCGCCCGCCGTATCGGCAAGTCAACAGTGGTTGAAGAATTTGCAAAAAATGAGTATGAAAGCTACATTTTAATAGATTTTGCCGTGGCATCAAAAGAGGTAAGGAGTCTGTTTGAAGACGTTTCTGACTTGAATTATTTGTTCCTTCAGTTGCAGCTACAGTATAAGACGGATTTACATCAACGTAAGTCCGTAATTATATTTGATGAAGTGCAGCTTTGTCCTATGGCACGTCAGGCTATTAAGACTCTGGTGCAAGATCACAGGTACGATTACATTGAAACAGGCTCGCTGATTTCAATAAAAAAGAATGTTAAAGACATTCTGATTCCAAGTGAAGAACGAAAAATAAGTATGTATCCTATGGATTATGAAGAATTTTTGTGGGCTGTTGGGGACGAAACCACTTATCCACTTCTTAAAAAATGTTTTGAGATGAACCAGCCGCTTGGGGAAGCACTCAATAGGAAGCAGATGAGACAGTTCAGGCTGTATATGCTGGTCGGTGGAATGCCACAGGCTGTTGCAACATATATTGATACTAATAATTTTAGAAAAGTCGATGAAGTTAAGCGGGATATATTAAATCTGTATGAGGCTGATTTTGCTAAAATTGATGGCACAGGAAGGCTGGCTATGTTGTTTGATGCTATTCCTGCGCAATTAAACAAGAATTCGTCAAGATATCAGGCAAGTTCCGTTCTGGGAGGCGAAGCGTCAGATAAGGTGCTGGAACTGATAGCTGAACTTAAGGATTCCAAAACAGTTCTGGTTTCTTACCATACTAATGACCCTAATGCGGGAATGTCTAACACCAAGGATTTATCACGTTTTAAGCTGTTTTTAAGTGATACAGGTCTGTTTGTAACGCTTATGTTCAAGGATAAAGACTTTACCGAAAATGAGATATACGAAAAACTACTTAATGATAAACTGAGTGCCAATCTGGGTTATCTGTAT
>JBJENU010000232.1:0-8145 GCA_051880355.1 Lachnospiraceae bacterium
CCATGGAATTCTCTTTTTGTAAGTCTCAAATATGCCGGTTTTCATATATGAGTGGTCACTTGGCGTAATAGCCGCCATCATTTCGATATCCTCTGTTGCCTCCTGTTCGATGATATCCACAATATCATCGACTGTAATAATACCAACAAGGCGGTTCTCGCCGTCAACAACCGGCATTGTTGTAAAGTCGTACTTTTTAAATGTTGCAGCTACTTCCTCCTGGTCCATAAGGGTATTGATGGAAATGACATCTTCGTGCATTATGTTGCCGATTTTTTCTTCAGGATCACTTAAAAGCAGATACCTGAGTGCGCATGTGCCAAGAAGTTTTCTGTTGGCATCAAGTACATAACAGACGTTAATTGTTTCTTTATCAATACCAATTCTTCTTATTCTTTCAATGGCCTGGCTTACCGTGATATTTTCCTTCAAATCCACATATTCCACAGTCATAATACTACCTGCAGAATCTTCAGGATACTGTAACAGATGGTTAATATCGCGTCTTGTCTCAGGACTTGCCTGGGCAAGAATCTTTTTAACCACATTGGCTGGCATCTCATCCATAATATCTGCGGCATCATCGGCACTAAGCTCATCAATAATGCCGGCAGCTTCTTTTTCTGTCATGGACGTGATAATATCCTGCTGTTTTTCAATTGACAGATATGAAAAAACATCAGCCGCCATATTCTTTGGCAGAATTCTGAATAATTTTGTAATTTCTTCTCTGGTAAGTGTTTCAAAACATTCGGCAACATCAGGTATATTCATTTCTTCAAGTTCTAATCTGAGTTGTCCGTATCTTCCGCCTTCAACAAGTTCTCTAATTCTCTCAACCATGACTTGTCTCCTTATAAATGATTAAGGTGCCAAAACACCCATAATTGGATTAACTACTTATTGTCACAGGTATATGTAAGCGGTATTCCGTAAGTTTCCTCATAGACTGATTTCCACCATGCGTAATTCTTATCAAGCATCTCCTGAACATTTTCAAGCTGTGACTTATTTGCATCCGGATATATAGGTTTGCCTATATGAATGGTATATTCCTGAACCTTGAAGCCCTCTCCGTCATCTATGTCACTGTCCTGCATTGTTATAAACATTGGAAGAACGGGAACATTGGCCTTTGCAGCAAAAGAAAACGCTCCTTTCTTAAGCGGCTTCGGTTTTCTGTAATTCCACCACATACTCTGCTCCGGATATATAAGCACAAAATGTCCTTTTTTGAGGAGTATATTGACAGACTTCATAAACTTTTTCATAGTGTCCCTGTTGGAGCTCAATGGCAGCGTATAGGTATTGCGCATAAGATACCCATAAAAGCCCGGGAAGCTTGTATAATTACCTTCTTTTATAACTCTGAAAAGCTTGCGCTTTTTATGCTTTGAACGGTCATATGCAATATGCATTGCGAAGCTGTCAAGAGCGTTAAAATGGTTACAGGTAATAACTGCACCGCTGTCAAGATTCTTATAATGTTCCACGCCAATAACATCCTTTATTATAAGCTGGCGCTTACGTATAAGATTATTCATAAAAACGCGTGCAACAACAAGTGAAATCTCAGCTCTCATCCTGTGTATAAAGCTTGAATACAGATAATCCACATCATCAGGATTGATAACCTTAGCCTCAGGGTCATCCTCCACATCCTCAAAAAAACGGCCTTCAAGCTCATACTGTTTAATTTTTTCAACAATTTCGTGTCTAGTCATAAATTACCTACTTTTTATAATATTAAGATAATTATCAGGTCTTGATATCTCATCCCATGCCATCTTGGCCAGTCTTACGCCAACCTCTTCCTCCTTGGCAAGCATCTCCTCTGTATAACTATCGCAAACCGCTAAAATCTCATCATAAAAATAAGAATCCTTTGCGTATTCCCAAAAATAATGTGCCAGTCTGCCATTCTTATTCTTCCATGGCTTCGTTCCAAAATTATAATGTATTATGCACATTTCTTCCTCTGTGCAAAGAAACTCGCCAAACACCTCACTGTCCCACTTCTGGTTAAGCCAGCAGACTCTTCCTTTGGCAAGAACATTGAGGTAGTCCTGGTCCTGTGCCACCACAAAGGTATAGATATGAACCAGATCCATAAACTTATCATATATCTTTTCTTCTCTGAACGCCCTGCAGTTAAACATCATAACGCCGGCATTAAAATACTTATCTTTGTCAATTCCAAGAACCTTTTCGGCGTACGTTGCAAAAACCTCAGTCTGGACAATAACCTGGTCAGGTGCCGCGGCAACAAGATTATCGCCAATCTCGATATCGAAAAATTCAGAAATATCTCCCTTGACGATAACATCGCTGTCAAGGTAAATAGCCTTATCGTACTGAGGGTACATATCCGCCATAAAAAGCCTGTAATATGTTGTGAGGGAATAGTAATCCCTCACAGGAAGATTCCCCTTCACATTGTTCATATATTCGCTGACATCATCAAAAGATATATTAAATATATCATTTGCCATGGCACATACTGCTTTTCTCTTATCTTCATCTATACCGGTATACAGTACATGAATATTATACCTTCTGTCCTTCGATGCATTCATAATAAGCGATTTAATGGCCACTGTTGTGTACTTCACAAAATCATTATCGCAGGCAAAGAAAATAGGTATTACTGAATTTTGCTTCATAATTTCATCTCTCCTAAACTTCATTCTCAAACTTTTTCTTAAGGTATATATATTCATAGAATATATCATCAAACTGGTCATATTTAAAAATACGATATACCTTGCTCACATGCCATTGCTTAATATTGGCTGTGTGTGGGTAAGGCAACCAGAAAAGTCTCTTTGAAAAATGTCTTACAACTGTATGACTGTGCAAAAACTTCTGGTCATTAAACCTCTGGGGAAGCATTTTCTTGCTGGTGGTATTCCTGTATATTGCACTCTGGTCTGCAAAAATAAGCTTTTTTACCTTCAGAATATCCCTGGCTTTAACAAAAAGTCCGGTCTGTCTTATCTTGGTCATATTAAAAAGCAGCACACCTGCATTAATATAATTATGGTTAATAAGATATTTGCCGTAATGGTCTCTTGCCGCTGCATATTCATACTCAGACACATCAGTGTCGTAAAGCAGGGTTATGTCCCTGTTAAACATAATGTCAACGTCAAGGTATAACAATTTGTCAGGTATATCCTCAACCATATCAGCAAGGAGCCTGAGCAGTGTGTACGGTGAACAATATGTAAGTTCGTTAGGACAATCTGCAAATTCCCTGTCATAGTACTGCCTCACATCAAAAAGCTTAACCTGGTTGTCACAATTATAGCTCTTTGCCACATCAAGGAGAAAATCTGCCTGTTTTTGTGAAACAGCCTTGTACTCCGGCTTAATATGGGACACATCCATGGTAAATATGTGGAAACAAAATGGTTCTTTTGTTGCTGTCCTTTTAAAAATCGACAGCATACAGGTAAGCATCCCGTCAAAAACCTTATCATTTCCGGAAAATAAAATATTAATCATCAACTCACCTTTTTGTTAATTACTGCTGTTTCTCGGAAGATATGTAACGAGCTCAACAGTGTTGTTTTTACTTCTCTCACACATTGTATTATAAATCTTATCCCGAAGATTCTTCTTGGCTTCTGCGCCTTTTAACCCGTCATCAGAAAAAAAAGGGCCATCAACATATGTCACAATGCGTGGAGTGTCTGAATGCTTACGCTTCTGGTAAGTATTGGTAAAACAGTATGCCGGCACATTATACTGAATCGGATATCTGAATGTAGCCTCAGTAAATGGTCTTATCCTGGTACAGTAAGGCCATATATGGGCTTCCGGGTATATTGTTACCGAATAATTCCTGTCAATTCTGTCCTTGACCGCTTTCATAAAATTCCTGGCAGCCACAGCATCATCAGGAAGCGGCAGTGCACCAAGACTTGGCGTTATCTTCCCAAGCACCGGCATTGACACATTATTGGGATGAACTATAACATATGCCCCTGTAGGAAAACTTACCATAGTAGGAATGAGAGCATCACACAAAAAATGTGTGTGATTGCCGTACAGTATGAAACCTGTCTTTTTATGACTTTTTCGATACTGCCTGATTACCTTCCTGCCTACAATCTTATGACGATATTTTATCTTAAGAAAAACATAGGCAATTGGTCTTGCAATCACCTTATACCAGAAAAATCTTCCTGCCCTTCTTGAAAAGTCCTCTTCATACTTGTAGCTTCCATCAATGGTTTTTGCCTCGATTACAGCATCAGAAAACTCATCCTCAAGCTCATTATCATAATATACCGTCTTTCTCTCCATATAGTTCTCTCTCATCATAAATCATATGTAATTTAATAATTATACACTACTTTTTTTATTTTTTCAACATTTTCTGTTATCTTATCTTTTATCCTGCAATTAACGTCCCTATCTGATAGACAAACACTGCAAAAATCCAGGCAATTACACACTGTCCTGCCACAACTGCAAAGGCCCATCTGCCTCCAAGTTCCCTTTTGACTGCCGAAACTGCCGCAATACATGGTGTGTACAAAAGGCAGAAAACCAACAAAGCCAGTGCTGCCGCCGGTGTAAGTATTAAAGCCATTTCCTGTGTACTTCCAACAAGAACAGACAGAGTTGACACCACGCTTTCCTTTGCCATAAATCCGCTGATAAGTGCAGTTGAAATTCTCCAGTCGGCAAAACCTGCCAGTGCAAATACAGGTGTTATAATTCCCGCTATTCCCGCCAAAATGCTGTCACGTGAATCACTTACAACATTGAGCTGGAAATTAAAGGTCTGCAAAAACCATATTACTATAGTGGCTACAAAAATAACAGTAAAAGCCCTCTCAAGGAAGTCCTTTGCTTTTTCCCACAAAAGCTGGCACACATTTCTTACGCCCGGCATTCTGTAATTAGGCAGTTCCATTACAAAAGGAACTGCATCGTCCTTAAACAATGTCTTTCTGAAAATAATTGCCACAAGAATTCCCACCAGTATACCGGTAAAATACAGTCCTACCATAACGAGGCCGCCATGTTTTGGGAAGAAGGCAGCAGTAAAAAATACATATATAGGCAATTTTGCGGAGCAGCTCATAAAAGGAGTAAGAAGAATTGTCATTTTTCTGTCTCTCTCCGATGGTAAAGTCCTGCTTGCCATAATGCCCGGCACACTACACCCAAAACCGATAAGCATGGGAACAATGCTTCTTCCTGACAGACCAATCTTTCTTAAAAGTTTATCCATTACAAAGGCCACTCTTGCCATATATCCACTGTCCTCAAGAAGTGACAGAAAGAAAAACAATGTTACAATTACAGGCAGAAAACTGAGTACGCTTCCCACGCCGTTGAATATACCGTCAATAACCAGTGAATGAAGGACATCATTGACATTCCAGTTTGTCATAAGTTCGTCCGCCCACATAGTAAGGACATCGATTCCCTGCTCTAAAATTCCCTGAAGAAATGCACCTATGACATTAAAGGTCAGCCAGAAAACAAGAGCCATAATAAGGATAAATGCCGGAATTGCAGTATACTTTCCAGTCAATATTCTGTCAATCTTCCTGCTCCTTAAATGTTCCCTGCTCTCCTTAGGCTTCACAACAGTCTCGTCACAGACTGCGTGTATAAAATCGAAACGCATATCAGCCATAGCCGCCGCTCTGTCAAGACCTCGTTCCTCCTCCATCTGGCAGATGATATGCTCAAGCATCTCCTTCTCATTGGTATCAAGACATAATTGCTCCAAAATAATACTGTCACCCTCAATAAGCTTGGATGCTGCAAATCTTACAGGTATTCCGGTTCTTTTTGCATGGTCCTCAATAAGGTGCATTATACCGTGAATACACCTGTGTACACTTCCGTCATGCTCATCTTCACTGCAGAAATCCTGCACCTGCGGCTTCTCCTGATAGGTTGCCACATGCATGGCATGGCTTATTAACTCATCAATACCTTCATTCTTGGCTGCCGAAATAGGTACAACCGGAATTCCAAGAAGCTCCTCCATCTCGTTAATTCTGATTGAGCCGCCATTCTGCCTTACCTCATCCATCATGTTCAGTGCAAGAACCATCGGAACATCCAGCTCCATAAGCTGCATTGTAAGATACAGATTGCGCTCAATATTAGTTGCATCAACAATATTTATGATACCCTTAGGCTTATCATTGAGTATAAACTGTCTTGTTACAATTTCCTCACTGCTGTATGGAGACATGGAATATATTCCCGGCAAATCCGTGACAACAGTATTGGCAAATTTTCTGATGGAACCATCTTTGCGGTCAACGGTAACGCCCGGGAAGTTACCTACATGCTGGTTAGAGCCTGTTAGCTGGTTAAAAAGTGTAGTCTTACCACAGTTCTGGTTACCTGCCAGGGCAAATGTTATTTTTTCTGTCTTGGGAAGGGGCTTCTCTTCTTCCTTATTGTGATACTTTCCGCCTTCACCAAGTCCCGGATGAAGCTTATGTAAACGTATATGTTCTTTAGCCCCGGCCTTATCCGACACATTTTCGTTGCCCGGCTTTACCTTTTCCACCTGAATTTTTTGTGCATCACTGAGTCTTAAAGTAAGCTCATAACCATGTATTTTAATTTCAATGGGGTCTCCCATTGGTGCAAACTTTACCAGTGTGATTATCTCACCCGGAATAAGTCCCATATCAAGAAGATGCTGTCTTAATGCGCCTTCCCCGCCAACAGACAGAACTCTTGCACTCTCTCCTATTTCTAACTGATTGCCTGTCATTTCAGCCTCTTTCTAAATTGCATCCAGAACTTCATAATAAAAGTATTATATGCCATATCAAGTATAATCCATACCACCTGCCCTGCAACTGCGGCGATGGCAATGACAAATCCGCCCTTCTTAAGAATCTCTTCACTGAGAATAACCTCCGGCATCATAAGAAGGCATATCAGGTATATAATATTAAAAACAAAAAATTTGTATGTCCAGATAATGCAATTCCATACAGTTTTGCTTAAATTTACGCCCTTTGCCATAATTGCGTTCTGACATCTGTATGCCGCCTCAGAAAGAAAAATGTATATGGCAAAACCAAGATAGGTAAGGGCATACATCTTATTAGGTCCCAGAAAGAATCCGAGTACAAATGTTCCTGCAATGAACATAGCCCCGACTCCCAGTCCCATATCGAATATTACCGCTCCCGACAGAAATGCTGCCAGAAGCAAAAACACCAGCGTATTGAACTGGACAAAGCTCCCCAACACAATGCAAATAACCGATATTGCCATAAGCATACCGCTTAAGGCAATATTCTTAGTATTTATATGCATGAGCAGAGGTCACCTCCCATACATTCACAACATGTATCTGCACAGATAAAGTCGCAGCACAAATTGCTTGAACCGTAGGAAGGTCTTCCATATACGCCTCCCATAGTCTGGTAATTCTGACCATGCCATGACAGCTGGTTAAGAAAATTCTTATACTCCATATTGTTAGGATCCATGCTTACTGCGGTCTGTGCATATCTTAAGGCTTCAGTTGTATTGCCAAGACCTGCATTGGCAACTGCATAGCAGTAATTCCATCTGGCATTTCTGTTTCCCATACTGTCAAGAAGGTTAATGGCCTGACGGAAATTTCTCGAATTAATGAAATTGACCACAGCTCTCATCTGCACGTCCTCTTCGCTTTCCGAATAACTGCCGGTGCTTTTGTAAGATGAATTGCCACCACCCTGTCGCTGTCTTACTATTTCTTCATAAGCCTCTTTTACTTCTTTGAATTTTTCCTCAGCAAGTTCAGCCAGAGGATTATCGGAATATGAATCCGGATGATATTTTCTGCTTAAATCGTGATATGCCCTTTTAACCTCAGCATCTGTAGCACTCGGTGAAATTCCCAGCACTTTATATGGATCATTAATCATTGTCATCTCTCCTTATTGTTAACCTTATCGTAAATTTCATTGTACCTGCTCCATACACCTGCATACAATATATTTTTAATTATTCCCTCATCCTGAATGACCGGCAGCATCTCAAAAGCACTACAGCATTCCGCCATTATTATATTGCGGGCATTTCTTACAAAATCATGAAAATCCTCATTATCCTTCATACCTTTTAAAGGTTTAAATGAATTATTTTTTAGTTCTT
>JBJENU010000233.1:0-8122 GCA_051880355.1 Lachnospiraceae bacterium
TTCTTCCTTTTAATAGAGTTTTATGAAAATGGCAAAAGAAAAGTCCGATATACGAAAGCTTATTATGGAAATCCCAATCACTACTTGAGAAGCGCTGCCTGTGAAATATATAAGTTCTTCAGAAGTAAAAAGGGATATGTATAGATTTTAAATTAACTGAGACAGTAAAGGAAGGAATTCTTTTACTGTCTTTTTTTACCTTGATTTTACATTGAATTGATAATGGATTTTACAAAGATATTGTACCTTTATTATAAGGAGGTGCAAGGATTATGAATATGTTATATAAGTATTTGAAAGAGGCGCCGCTTGCAAGGAGTACAAAAAACATGATATTCATCTGTGTGTGTGTTCTTGTGGCAGTCTTTGCAGGAGCTTTGGTTTGGACGTTAATGGGAAGACTTTTGCTTCCGGAAATCGTGTGGCTACTGTGTTTTATGGGATATTCAGGAGTTTTTCTGGGATTTGTGGGCTCTGTTTTTTATCTGTATAATCACCAGTTTTAACTTTAAAAATTATTTACCAAAGATTTACAAAAGACTGGTTTTTGATTTTACATTGGGTATTTATGATTAGAGCGTAACATACAAAAGCGCTTATGTTCAATCAAAAAAGAAAAGAGGATTATTAAGTATGAAAAAGAAATTTTTAGCAGCAATCTGTGCAGTGAGCATGATGGCTCTTGCAATTACAGGCTGTGGTAACAGCGCAGACAACAAGGAAACCCAGAGCAGTAAAAATTTAAGCGGAACAATTACGCTGGCAGGCTCTACATCAATGGAAAAGCTGTGTGAGGCAATGTCTGAAAAGTTTATGGAAGAAAATAAGGGAGTAACGGTGACTGTTGAATATACAGGTTCAGGCGCAGGCCTTGAGGCTCTCGCAGCAGGAAGCGTTAATATCGGAAATTCTTCAAGACATTTAAAGAGTTCGGAAACAGCCAACGGTTCTGTTGAAAACGTTGTGGCAATTGATGGTATTGCGGTAATCGTTGACAAGAAGAATACTGTTTCTAACATTTCTGCAGAAGATCTTACCAAGATATATAAGGGTGAGATTAAGAACTGGAAAGAGCTTGGCGGTAAGGATGAGGCAATCGTCGTAATCGGAAGAGAGCCAGGTTCAGGAACAAGAGATGCTTTCGAAGAACTTCTTAAGGTTAAGGATGCCTGCAAGTATGCCCAGGAGTTGGATTCTACAGGTGCTGTACTTGCAAAAACCGCTGCTACTGAAGGCGCAATAGGATATGTATCACTTGATGTTGTTGACTCTACTGTAACAGCTGTTTCTATCGACGGCGTAGCTCCTACAGAGGAAAAGATTCTGGAAGGAAAGTACCTTCTCTCAAGACCGTTTGTTATGGCAACCAAGGGAGAGATTTCTGCCCAGAATGACCTTGTAAAGGCATGGTTTGATTTTATCAAGTCTGAGACAGGTAAGAGCATTATCAAAAAGGTTGGACTCATTATTCCGGAATAGGGGTGAAATATGAATAGAAAAGCAATTATAGAAAATGCGGCAAAAACTATATTTTTTGTAAGTGCTGTCATAGCTATATTTGCAGTGTGCGCAATCACCATTTATATTTTCATCAAGGGTACCCCGGCTTTACAGGAAGTCGGGGTTTTTGACCTGCTGACAGAATCTGAATGGAAGCCGACTGCAGAAAATCCGTCATATGGAATTTTTTATATTATTTTATCATCCATAGCAGGAACCTTGGTAAGCGTTGCCATAGGCGTGCCAATTGGAATTCTCACGGCAGTTTTCCTGTCGGAAATAGCTCACAAAAAGCTTGGTGGCATTGTAGGCGGTGCAGTAGAGCTTCTTGCTGCCATTCCGTCAGTTATTTATGGTCTTATAGGTATGATGGTGCTCAACCCATTGATGTATAAACTGGAAAAAATAGTATTCTCCAATGATTCATCACATCAGTTTACAGGCGGAGCCAATATGCTGGCGGGCATAATAGTCCTTGCAGTTATGATTCTTCCTACTGTAATAAGTGTAAGTACATCTTCACTTAAGGCTGTGCCCGATAATCTCAGGTCTGCTTCCCTTGCCCTTGGCGCAACGAAAATACAGACCATATTCAAGGTTGTAATTCCGGCGGCAAAATCAGGCATACTTACCGGTGTGGTTCTGGGAATCGGAAGAGCACTGGGAGAGGCTATGGCAGTAAATATGGTAACGGGAGGAGCAGTTAACCTTCCTTTGCCGTTTAACTCAGTAAGAACACTGACTACACAGATTGTAAGCGAGATGGGATATGCGGAAGGACTCCACAGGAAGGTTTTGTTCACTGTCGGACTGGTACTTTACATATTCATTATGATAGTTAATTTTATACTGCTGAGGGCACGAAAGAAGGGTGAGACAAAATGCTGAGCAAAACAAGAAAAATAAAAAACATAATTATTTACGGGCTTATATATTTTTGCTCCTTTTTATCGGTGCTGTTGCTTGTAGGTATTATCCTTTATGTGTTTATTAAGGGAATTGGAGTGGTAAACTGGTCATTCCTTACTTCTGTCACAAGTGTTCTCAAAGGGACTGTGGGAATCGCAGGCAATATATTAAATACCCTGATAATAATACTTATAACAATGATTATTGCAACTCCAATCGGCGTGGGCTCGGCAATATATCTTAATGAGTATGCAAAACCGGGACGTGTTGTAACACTGATTGAGTATGCAACGGAAACACTGTCCGGCATACCGTCAATTATTTTTGGTCTGTTTGGCAGCGTCTTTTTTGGAGAAGTTCTGGGACTTGGATATTCACTTCTTACAGGTTCCCTGACACTTATACTTATGGTGCTTCCTCTGATTACAAGAAACACCCAGGAGGCTTTAAAGACAGTACCTGAATCCTACAGAAGCGGTGCAATCGGCCTTGGAAGCGGCAAGTGGCATATGATTCGTACAATATTAATCCCAAGTGCCATGCCGGGCATTATTACGGGAGTAATACTGGCCATCGGAAGAATTGTGGGAGAATCGGCGGCGCTTCTTTTCACTGCCGGAAGTGCAAAGCTTTTGCCAAGAACATTTGAGCAGTTACTCAATAAGCCATTACAGTCAGGAGGTACGCTGACAATACAGATGTATTTATCTGCCACCAGCGAAGGTGATTTTGATACTGCATTTGGTATAGCGGTAGTGCTTCTGATAATAGTTTTGTTAATAAATCTGGGAACAAAGGCACTGACAAAGCACTTTGACGTAAGCAGAAGGAAGGATTGATGACAGTGGAAAATAAAAAGATTATTGTGAAAGATTTGAACCTGTACTACGGAGACAATCACGCATTGAAAAATGTAAATATGGACATAGAGGAAAAGGCAATCACCGCATTTATCGGCCCGTCAGGCTGTGGTAAGTCCACTTTTTTAAAGACTCTGAACAGAATGAATGATTTGGTTGATAATGTGACAATCACAGGAACGGTGGAGATTGACGGCGAAAATATTTACGAAAAGGGAATAGATACCACAATGCTTAGAAAAAAAGTGGGAATGGTGTTCCAGCAGCCAAATCCTTTTCCTATGAGCATTTATGACAATATTGCATACGGTCCGAGAGTACATGGCATAAAAGACAGAAAAAAGCTTGACCGCATTGTGGAGGAAAGCCTAAGAGGTGCGGCAATATGGGACGAGGTAAAAGACCGGTTAAAAAAGTCGGCCCTTGGACTGTCAGGCGGACAGCAGCAGAGAATCTGTATTGCCAGGGCACTTGCCGTGGAGCCTGAGATATTATTAATGGATGAGCCTACATCGGCACTTGACCCCATATCAACAACCAAAATCGAAGATTTGATGGAAGAGTTAAAAAAGAAATATACAGTAGTTGTTGTAACGCACAATATGCAGCAGGCGGTGCGTGTATCTGACTACACAGCCTTTTTCCTGGTAGGTGAGATGGTGGAATTTGGGGAAACAAAGTCTATTTTCTCATATCCGCAGGACAAGAGGACAGAAGATTATATTACCGGAAGATTCGGCTAATTGGAGGGATGAAGATGAGGAGTAAATTTGACGAACAGCTTGCCGAGCTGAACAAAGAAATGACAGAAATGGGAATGATGATTGAAAAATCCATTGCCAAAGCGGTAGAAGCTCTTGCCTGCAGGGACGAAGAGCTTGCCAGAAGTATTATGGATAGTGATATAATGGTTGACCGGGCCCAGAAGAAAATCGAGAGCATCTGTTTTGACCTTCTTATCCAGCAGCAGCCTGTGGCAAGGGATTTAAGGACTATTACGGCTGCCATGAAAATGGTTACGGATATGGAGAGAATCGGAGACCACGCAGCTGATATATCTGAAATGACAATTTATATGGGCAAGGGAAAATCCTTTGAAGGCCTTGAACATATTAATAAAATGGCTGCCGAGACAGTTGTGATGCTCAATCACAGCATAGAGGCCTATGTTGAGCGCAACAAGGAAAAGGCAAAGGAAGTGATTGCCCATGATGATATAGTGGATAGTCTGTTTGCCGAGGCCAAAAAGGATATCATACAGCTGATTCTTGATAAACCCAATGACGGAGAAGAGGCCACAGACCTTCTTATGGTGGCAAAATATTTCGAGCGTATCGGAGACCATGCAACCAATATAGCCGAGTGGGTTATCTTTTCATTAAAGACAGCACAAGAAGAATTGTAAAAAATTTACACAGATTTTACATAAAACTATCCATACTTTTTACTTTGACTGGGTAAAATACAATTGCTAAAAGATTGTATCTACGAAATGAGGAAAAAATATGGATATTTTTAATGTGTTAAGTATGATTGGCGGACTGTCCCTGTTTTTATACGGAATGAGTACAATGGGAGATGCTCTTTCAAAAATGGCGGGAGGAAAGCTTGAAAAAATATTGGAAAAACTCACCTCCAGAAGAATTTTTGCAGTACTTCTCGGTGCTGCCGTAACTGCCGTGATTCAGTCATCATCGGCAACCACCGTTATGGTTGTGGGTTTCGTCAATTCAGGAATTATGCAGCTTAAGCAGGCCGTGGGAATTATTATGGGTGCCAACATAGGTACAACCATAACCTCATGGCTTTTGTCGCTTACAGGAATTGAAGGCAGCACCATCTGGATTCAGCTTTTAAAGCCGTCGTCATTTGCCCCTGTTCTTGCCGGAATAGGCATTATTCTTACAATGTCAGGCAAAAATGAATCAAAAAAGAAAGATGTCGGCAGTATCCTTTTAGGCTTTGCTGTTCTTATGTTTGGTATGGAGACAATGAGCGGTGCAGTTTCAGGTCTTGCGGATAATCCTTCGTTTACCGGCATGATGACTGCGTTCTCCAATCCGTTTCTTGGAATGGCAGTTGGTGCCATACTTACAGCGGTCATACAGAGTTCATCGGCATCAGTGGGTATTCTTCAGGCACTTTGCAGCACCGGAGCCATTCACTATAGCGTGGCACTGCCCATTATCATGGGACAGAACATCGGAACCTGTGTAACTTCAATTATTTCGTCAGTGGGAGCAAGTAAAAATGCAAGACGTGCGGCCATGGTCCACCTGTATTTTAATCTCATAGGAACAGTTATGTTTATGACGGTATTTTACGCTATTAACAGCTTTGTACATTTTGAATTTCTGGAAGCTTCAGCCAATGCTGCCGGAATAGCCGTAATTCACAGTCTGTTTAATATAGGCGCAACAATAGTTCTTTTCCCATTTTCTAATTGGCTGGTACGTCTGGCTGAAATAACAATTCCTGATAAAAAACAGACCGGAATCCAGAAAACTGAAAATGGTATCAACATTGATGAGCGTTTCCTTGACAGACCGGCATTTGCAATGGAGCTTTGCAGACAGAAGGTACACGAAATGGCTCAGATTACAAGTAATGCCATTGTTATGGCACTTGAGGTACTGCAAAATTATGATGGCAGGAAGGCTAAAGAGGTAATAAAGATAGAGGCTCTTGTAGATAATTATGAGGACTCTCTGGGTACTTATCTTGTCAAGCTTTCAGGTAAAAATATTTCCAAAAGGGACAGCCAGAGCCTGTCACTGATGCTGCACAGTATAAGCGACTGGGAGCGTATATCTGACCACGCCATGAGTATTGTCACATCAGCAGAAAAAATCCATTCCAAGGGACTGGCCTTCTCTAAAAGTGCGGCTGATGAAATTGGTGTGTTAAGCCGGGCAGTAAGTGACATATGCAGTCTTACCAATGATATTTTCTGCAGTGAGAATACTGCTAAAGCCTTTCATGTAGAACCCCTTGAGGAGGTTATTGACAGCCTGTCAAAGCAAATCAAGGAACGTCACATCAGACGTTTGCAAAAGGGTGAGTGTACCATCGAAATGGGCTTTATTCTGGAGGATGTACTTACAGGACTGGAGAGAGTTTCTGACCACTGCTCTAACATTGCGGTTGAGATGATTACAATATATGATAACGAGTACAATACACATGAATATTTCAAGAGCTTTACGGAGCTTGAGAAAATTGCCTTTGATGATGAATACGAATTGTTGATAAAACGGTATCAATTAGAAAAAGATTGTGGTAAAATGATTACAGAATAGTGATGGGAGTGATTGTATGGCACTGATATACATTGTTGAGGATGATGAAAGTATCAGGGAAATTGAAGAATTCGCCCTGGCTAACGCAGGGCATAAGGTGGTGGGTTTTCCTGACGCAAAAAGTTTTTTCAGGAAAATAAGTGATATACTGCCTGACCTGGTTTTGCTGGACGTAATGCTTCCTGATGAGAGCGGTAATGAAATAGTGAGGAAGCTGCGTAAAAATTCAGATACCAGAAGACTTCCGGTTATAATGGTGACAGCAAAAACCACAGAGCTGGATTTGGTAAAGGGAATAGAGGATGGAGCTGATGATTATATCAGGAAACCTTTTTCTGTTATGGAGCTTATATCACGTGTTAAGGCACTGCTCAGGCGCACTGAACCGGAGGATATAAAGACACTTGCCCTTGACAATCTGGTACTCAATAATGAAAAACATGAAGTCACAGTGGATGGTAATGTGGTTGAGCTTACTTTTAAGGAGTATGAGCTGCTTTCCTATCTGCTGATTAATAAGGGGCTGGTTCTGGGACGTAATAATATTATGGACCATATATGGGGAATGGCTTACGAGGGTGAGTCGAGAACCCTTGATATGCACATTAAGACTTTGAGGCAAAAGCTTGGAGATTATGGCAGCAGAATCAGAACAGTTAGAAATGTAGGGTATGTGATTGAATGAAGAAAAAAATTAATTTACGTCTGGTGGGAATTGCAATTCTTGCCATTATTGCAACAATCGCCGGAATTACAGTGGTATATTACAGCCTGTTCAAGGAACGTATAAGAGCTGACCTTGCCGTAAGTGCCAAGCTTCTTAAGGATACCCATTATTTTGAAGCTGCGGATGTTAATTCTGACGTCATTGATTTGTCAACAGATATTAATGAACTGCGTGTCACCTGGATTGATTCTAACGGCACAGTTCTGTATGATAATGATGCAGGCACTGTGCAGCTGGGAAATCATCTTGACAGACCGGAAATTAAGGCCGCATTTGAGACGGGAACAGGAGAGTCCGTAAGAAACTCTGATACCATGAATAAAAATACCTTTTATTATGCAGTCCTTCTGGATAATAATACGGTTTTACGAGTGGCCACCGATGCACAGAGTATATGGTCGGTATTGTTTTCTGCAACGCCTATGATTGTTATTATTGCATCGGTTATTATAATTGTGTGCGTGGCAATCTCCCATTTGCTGACAAGACAGCTGATAGAGCCAATTGAGACTATGGCACGTAACATTGAAGATGCAGGAAGTGACACTCCGTATAAGGAGCTTGAGCCCTTTGCCGATATGATTCGCAAGCAGCATACCGATATACTTTCAGCGGCCAAGGCAAGGCAGGATTTTACTGCCAATGTGTCACATGAACTGAAAACACCCCTTACTGCCATTTCAGGATATGCAGAACTTCTTGAAGGCGGTATGGTTGCAGATGAGAAAAAGGTACATTTTTATCAGGAAATCAGAAAAAATTCGGACCGTCTGCTTTCTCTTATCAATGATATTATTAAGCTGTCAGAGCTTGACAGAAGCGGAAAG
>JBJENU010000234.1:0-1865 GCA_051880355.1 Lachnospiraceae bacterium
TAAACTATGAGAAAGATTTTTGCTGCCGAATGGCAGCAATTAAGCGAGAGCGTTCTTTCGAATAGTTTATTTACAGCCTCTTTTCTTGACTATAACAAAAATTTGTTGTAAAATGATTTTAATTTCTTTTTTATACGGAGGATTTGGTTATGAACTTAAAAGGACGCGACTTTTTAACATTAAAGGATTTTACACCGGAAGAGATAGATTATTTGCTTGAGCTGTCAGCAAAGCTTAAGGCACTCAAGAAGGAAGGCAGGGTATTCCAGCCACTTGTGGGAAAGAATGTTGCTCTGATTTTTGAGAAGACAAGCACACGTACACGCTGTTCCTTTGAAGTTGCAGCCCATGACCTTGGAATGGGTGTTACATATCTGGATCCTAAGGGCTCACAGATTGGCAAGAAAGAGAGTATTGCTGATACGGCAAGAGTTCTTTGCAGTATGTTTGAAGGCATCGAATATCGTGGCTACGGTCAGGAAATCGTGGAGGAGCTTGCCAAGTATTCAGACGTTCCTGTGTGGAATGGTCTTACTAACGAATATCATCCGACACAGATGCTTGCGGATATGCTTACAATTAAGGAAAAGCTTGGCAGATTAAAGGGCGTTAAGCTTGTGTATATGGGAGATGCCCGCTATAACATGGGTAACTCATGGATGATTGCCTGTGCAAAAATGGGACTTGATTTTACTGCCTGTGCGCCGAAAGAATATTTTCCTAATCAGGAGCTTATTGACCAGTGTATGGAATATGCCAAGGTAAGCGGAGCAAAGCTTAACTTCTGTGAAGATGTAATGGAAGCAACAAAGGATGCACAGGTTATTTATACAGATGTATGGGTGTCAATGGGTGAGCCTGACGAAGTATGGGCAGAAAGAATAAAGGACCTGCTTCCGTATCAGGTTAACAGGAAGGTTATGGATAATGCAGCTTCGGATGTTATATTTATGCATTGTCTTCCGGCGTTCCATGACCTCAAGACAACCATCGGTGAAGAGATTCACAACAAGTTTGGTCTTGACGAGATGGAAGTTACAGATGAAGTATTTGAGTCAGCCCAGTCAGTAGTATTTGATGAGGCAGAGAATCGTATGCACACAATTAAGGCTGTAATGGCAGCAACTTTAGGAGTAGAACTCTAAACATAACTGGAGGTTGATTATGAGTTACGGTTATTCATCAACAGGTGCTTACAGAAAAGCCAAATGGTGGATTGACATTGCATCAATTGTAATAAGTCTGGCAATCATTGTAACTTTCATATTGTCTTTCTGGGTAGATTTTTTCCGGGAGTACCGTTTTGTATTGATATTCGGTATGGGAGCGGCAGTCAACGGCCTTGCCGGTATGAGAAGACTTATGGATTCTTATAAGACTGCAGGCATTGTACTGCTTGTAATTGGGGCAGCATTGCTGGTAATGATGCTTCTTTGTATATTGGCAGGAGCATAGTGTTATGAAGAGCAGAATATTAAAAATGCTGCGAGAGCAGGAAAATTTTATTTCGGGACAGGAAATATGCGACAGTCTGGGAATTTCCAGAACTGCCGTATGGAAATATATGAATCAGTTGAAAAATGAGGGCTATGAGATAGAGTCTGTTCCAAACAGAGGGTACAGGCTTGTATCCCTTCCTGACATTATTTCAGAACAGGAAATAAAAAGTCAGCTGACAACCACTGCGTTTGGCCGGGAAGTCTACTTTTTTGATGAAATTGATTCAACCAATAATTATATTAAGAAAATTGCTGAAAATGGTGCCGGACACGGAAGTCTTGCCATTGCTGAATGTCAGACAGGGGGCAGGGGCAGAAGGGGAAGAGCGTGGAAGTCTCCCAAGGGGACAGGCATCTGGATGTCTT
>JBJENU010000235.1:0-1841 GCA_051880355.1 Lachnospiraceae bacterium
GTCCCTGTGCGATACCATAATCACAAGCCTGTCCTTCATCAGCTCCTTTAACGCCTTATGTACCATCATCTCGCTTTCTGAATCAAGGGCTGAGGAAGGCTCGTCCATAATCAGAATAGGTGAATCCTTTAAAAATGCCTTGGCTATGGCAATGCGCTGCCGCTGGCCGCCGGATAAATTGGTGCCGCCGCTGGTTATAACCGTGTTGTATGCCTCAGGCATTTCAGCTATAAATTCATCTGCAAATGCCAGCTTTGCGGCCTTATGCAGGTCACGGTCCGTAACCTCTGCACTGCTGCCATATGATATATTTTCAGCAATGGTTCCCTCAAAAAGGTAACAGTCCTGGGGAATGTAAGTAATCATATCCCTTATCTGCCTGACCGGATATTTTCTGATATCTGTGCCATTCACTTTTATCGTGCCACCCTGATAATCATAAAATCTTAACAAAAGCTTAAGCAGCGTACTCTTTCCGCAGCCTGACTCGCCCTTTAACATAACCCTTTCATCAGGTCCGATATCCAGATTCCAGTTGTCAAAAATCATTTTTTCCCCATCATAGCTGAAGGTAAGATTGCTGATATTTATTGAGGTTTCACCATCCCTTACAGGGATTTCCTCTCCACCTGTCATTTCCTCACAGTTAAGCTCCAGAAAATCAAAAACACGTCCCGCCCTTACAAGTGAATTACTAAATGTGGCAATTGAGCTTCCAAGCCTCTGCATTGTTCCGCTTAAGGATATCTGTAGTGTCACCACTGCCATTACCGTGCCGTAATCCATCCTTTCCTGTGATATAAGGTATGTACCTGCAATTATAGTGCCAAAGCTTCCCATGATTCCAAGGAGAAAGCTTAACATTTCAAGGACTGATGCCTTTTTTACTCTCTGCATCTCCTTGCGGGCCACATCATTGTTATCATCAATAAATTGGTCTGTAACCATGGCTGCTCCCGGATATATTTTAAGTATCGTAAAGCCTGCCAGTATGTCACTTAAGCTTTTGGACAGCCGCACAACAGCCCACTGGACATTTTTTGAACTTTTTTTCATTGCATTGTTAAGCGCTATTGATATGGCAGCTGTTATTATGCAGATAAAAACTGAAATTCCTGCAAGCAGCGGACTGTACAGAAACATTGCCGTCAGTGCCGTTATCCCAAGGGTTATCTTTCCAATGACCCAGTAAACATGGGAAAACCATGAGTCCTTCAGGGAATTGGCATCCCAGTTAAGGGTTTTTAGACCCTCTGCGCTGTGACTTTTCTCATACCAGCCCATATCAAGCCGCATCAGCTTGTCAAAAAGTGTAAGCTTAAGCTCAAATACCATTTTCCTGACTAATTTAATCATAAAATACCGAAGATACGGAAAAAAGCATTTCAGCACCATTACCACAATACATAAAAGTACCGCCTGGTAAAAAAGTCCCATATCCAGATACTCCACTGCGTTCAGTGCCTTTTTATTCACATAAGAGTACAGTAATTCCAGGGCATTTTCAGTAATAATTGTAATTACAAGAATTCCCCAGTATATATAAATATTTTTGCCCATATATGCAAAATATCTTTTCAGCTCTTTCATATGCATCCTCCCTTCACAGTGTAAATCCGGTCATAGCCATCAAGGGTTGACAGCCTGTGTGCCACGGTTATAACAGTTTTATCCTTAGGCAAGCCTGCAATTGTGTCGCAAATCCACTTTTCCGTCTCGCTGTCCAGTGCAGAGGTCGGCTCATCAAAAAGATAAATATCTGCATCCTTTACAAGTGCCCTTGCCATGGCAAGGCGCTGCCGCTGACCGCCTGACAGGTTGGTGCCCCTCTCTGTAAGCAC
>JBJENU010000236.1:0-1836 GCA_051880355.1 Lachnospiraceae bacterium
TTTTGCAAAATTCTGGGCACTTGAGAGGGCATTGCACACAGGCAATTCAAAAATCAGGTCAACACCGTTGGAAAGTGCCATTGCACTGCGGCTGTATTTGTCTGTAACGGCAGGTATTCCCCGCTGGCAGAAGTTGCCGCTTAACACAACGCATATGCCGTCACAGCCGGTAAGCTGGCGAGCTTTTTTTATCTGATAGGCATGACCATTGTGGAACGGATTGTATTCAGTTACTATACCGGCGATTTTCATGGCGGCTCCTTTCAAATTGTGGTGATATCGGATTATATATTGATACCACGGATTGCTCTTGGTATAATATTATCGCAATTTTAATATTTTATCAAGATGATTCAAAAATAACTTGTACATAGAGCGGATTTGGTATATAATGTCATTAATGATATCGAGTAATCGAAAAAATTTTTAGGAGGTTTCAATAATGAGTTTTATTGACACAATCAAAGAGAGAGCCAAGGCAGACAAGAAGACTATTGTTCTTCCTGAGTCAATGGATAAGAGAACATTCGAGGCTGCTGAGAAGATTTTGAAGGAGGGTATTGCTAACCTTATTATTATCGGTACACCGGAAGAGATTGCCGAGAATAGCAAAGGTTTTGACATTACAGGGGCAACAATCGTAGATCCTTTCAATGATCCTAATAAGCAGAAATATATTGACAAGTTTGTTGAACTTAGAGGTGCCAAGGGCGTTACGGCTGAGATGGCTAAGGAACAGATTGAGAAGGATTATATGTACTATGCATGTCTTATGTGTAAGTGTGGTGATGCTGACGGTGCTGTTTCAGGTGCATGTCACTCAACAGGTAACACAATCCGTCCGGCATTGCAGTTACTTAAGACTAAGAAGGGCATCAGTTCAGTTTCAGGCTTCTTCCTTATGGAGGTTCCGGATTGCGAGTTCGGCGAGAATGGCCTTTTTGTATTCGCTGACTGTGCAGTCAGCCCTGATTATGATTCAGAGAAGCTTGCAGAAGTTGCTGCATTGTCTGCTGATTCATTTAAGAGCTTTGTTGGTGCTGAACCAAGAGTTGCCATGCTTTCCTTCTCTTCATACGGCAGTGCAAAGCATGACAGGGTAACTATGGTTGCAGATGCAGTTAAGATTGCTAACGAGAAGTATCCTGATATCGCTATCGATGGCGAGTTACAGTTGGATGCAGCAATTGTTCCTGAAGTTGCAGCGTTAAAGGCTCCGAACAGCAAGGTTGCAGGTAAGGCTAACACACTTGTATTTCCTAACCTTGAAGCAGGTAACATCGGTTATAAGCTTGTTCAGAGACTTGCAAAGGCCGGTGCATATGGTCCTGTTCTTCAGGGACTTTCAATGCCTGTCAATGACCTTTCAAGAGGCTGTTTCGCTGATGACATCGTTGGCGTAGTTGCAATGACAGCAGTTCAGGCTCAGAATGCATAATATATTTTTAAGGAGATTTTTACGGAATGAATATTTTAGTTTTAAATTGCGGCAGCTCATCACTTAAGTATCAGTTAATTAATATGGATGATGAGAGCGTACTTGCAAAGGGTCTTGTAGAGAGAATTGGTATTGAAGGCTCAATTCTTACACATAAGCCTACAGGCAAGGATAAGTTCGTTGTTGAACAGCCAATGAAGGATCATAATGTGGCAGTTAAGCTGGTTCTTGATGCCCTTTCAGATCCTGACCACGGCGTAATCAAGAGTGCTGATGACATCGCTGCTGTAGGTCACAGAGTTCTCCATGCAGGTGAGAAGTATAAGGAATCATGCCTTGTAACAGAGGACGTTAAGGCAGTTGTAAGAGAGTGCTTCGATTTGGGACCTCTCCATAAC
>JBJENU010000237.1:0-1832 GCA_051880355.1 Lachnospiraceae bacterium
TGATAGCTTTAGAGGTGGCCCAGCATACTATATGGAAAAGGGATTAAGGAAAAAATGGATGGGTGTATCATTCTCTGTTCTTATTATTGTTTGCTTTGGATTTGCATTTAACTCTGTTCAATCTAACACAATTGCAGCTGCCTTTAATTCATCATTAATAACAACCCTTCCCTGACACTGTCTGTTGTACAGATGCTCAACAACCTCTGCCATGGACACAATTGCATTAGTCTCAAAACCGTATTTTTCCTTAACTTCATCAAGGGCACACATTTTGCCGCCAAGACCAACTTCCATACGGTTAAGTGAAACCATAAGTCCCACAATCTCCACATTGGCAGCACCTCTTACCTTTGGCACTGTCTCTTCCATAGACTTGCCTGACGTTGTCACGTCCTCAATCATAATAACCCTGTCGCCGTCCTTTAACTTACTTCCAAGGAAGCTTCCCTTATCTGCGCCATGGTCCTTCTCTTCCTTGCGGTCTGAACAATAACGTACTTCCTTGCCATACAGCTTGGCGTATGCCACTGCCGTAACAACACTGATTGGAATACCCTTGTACGCCGGTCCGAAAAGAACGTCAAAATCATCACCATAAGTTTCATGTATAGCCTTAGCATAGTATTCACCAAGCCTCATCAGCTGTGTACCTGTAACATAACCGCCGGCATTCATAAAAAATGGAGACTTTCTGCCACTCTTAAGTGTAAAATCGCCAAATTTCAAAACATCACTCTCTACCATGAACTCGATAAATTCCTGCTTGTACTGTTCCATATTGCAATATTCCTCCGTTTACCAATCATAATACTGGGTATATCATATCATTTTCCCCTTGACTTTTCAAGGTTGTTTTACTAAAATATTCTAGTTTAAAAGAAAAGATTCTCTTTCGGAGGCTATAATATGATCTGGCTATGTATACCATTTGCTGCATTATTACTTTGTATTGCAGTGCTGCCGCTAATTAAGGCACACTGGTGGGAAGAACACCAGCCTGTAGTTGTTGCAGTGCTCTCACTTTGTTTTATTATTCCATTTGCCGTAATATACGGAATTCCCCAGGCCGTTGAGACGATCCTTGAATGTATAATCAATGACTACCTTACGTTTATAGTCCTTCTCTTCGGACTATTCTGCGTAGCCGGCAACATTACCCTGGAAGGTGATTTGGCCGGTTCTCCCAGAATCAACGCCGTATTTCTTGCAATAGGCACACTCCTTGCAAGCTGTATTGGAACCACCGGTGCCAGCATGCTTATGGTCCGTCCCATGATTAAAATGAATTCCTGGAGAAAACATAAGAGCCATATTATGATTTTCTTCATTTTCCTGATTTCCAACATCGGAGGATGCTTAACACCAATCGGTGATCCGCCTCTCCTTATGGGATTTATGCGTGGCGTACCGTTTTTCTGGAGTCTGCATCTCTTTCCAATGCTGTTATTTAACATGGTTGTTCTCATTACAGTATTTTTGCTCCTTGACAGACATTTCTACCGGATAGATATCTCTCACGGCAGAAAGCCCGATATCAGCAGGCCCGGTACCCATTTAAAGCTTCGCGGGGCACATAATATTATATTTATTGTTATAATAGTTATTGCCGTAATTTTAAGCGGTTTTCTTCCAAGTCTTCCTATTTTTTGCAATGAGCTTGGTGAAACCGTAGGTTTTGTACTTTTCGGTGAAGTTAAGCTTACAATACCTGCAATTATTGAAATAGCTCTCATACTTACGGCTGCCTGGCTGTCCTTCAGGACGACCGACCCTGCCATAAGAACAAGCAACCACTTTACATGGGGTGCAATAAAAGAAGTTGCCGTTCT
>JBJENU010000238.1:0-1829 GCA_051880355.1 Lachnospiraceae bacterium
CATTACTATACATCCCAATTACAGCATCTGTGTATTCCTGTGGGCAAGGCACACTGGGATTACCAAGACTGTAATCAAAAACATTCTCATATCCAATCTCCTTACCTCTTGCAGTAGCATACTCACTAAGCTCACGGATAATTGATTTGCCCTGTAGCATATTCTTATATGTATCGTTAATCATAAGTCACACTCTCCTAATTTTAAACTAGTATAATTATACCACTTTTAAATATACAATGCAAATTCAATTTTAAAAAACAGGACCCCGCCTTACGTCAGGGTCCCATTCATTATTTTTAAATATTAGTTTTAACAATTTTAGGTCTTAAACCGCCCTTTTCAAGCATATCAACAATCTCACTCTTGTGCTCATGTCCAAATGCCTCAATGGTAAGTCTTAATTCAACTGCGGCATTACGGTTAATGCTTACAAACTGGTTGTGCTCAATCTTGATTACGTTACCTTTTGCATCGGCAACAATCTGGGCTACACGTACAAGTTCACCCGGCTTGTCCGGAAGAAGTACTGATACGGTAAAGATTCTTCCTCTCTGGATAAGACCATGCTGTACGATTGAAGACATTGTAATAACGTCCATATTACCGCCGCTTAAGATTGAAACTATCTTCTTATCCTTAACGCCAAGATGCTTAAGTGCCGCAACTGTGAGAAGACCTGAGTTCTCAACAATCATCTTGTGATTTTCAACCATATCAAGAAAGGCCTCGATGAGTTCTTCATCTTCAACTGTAATTACATCATCAAGATTATCTCTTAAATATGGGAAAAGCTTGGTTCCCGGTGTAAGAACTGCTGTACCGTCTGCAATTGTACTTGCCGACGGAAGTGTTGTTACCTTGCCCTCTTTAAGGGATGCTGTAAGACAGGCTGCCCCTGCCGGCTCAACACCGATAACTTTAATGTGTGGATTAAGTAACTTTGCAAGCACAGACACACCTGTTGCAAGACCGCCACCACCTACAGGTACAAGAATGTAATCAACTGTAGGAAGCTCCTTTATAATTTCCATTGCAATTGAGCCCTGTCCTGTTGCAACATCCAAATCATCAAATGGATGAATAAATGTAAGGCCTTTCTCTTTTGCCAGCTTCAAAGCATAGTTACAGGCTTCATCATATACGTTACCATAGAGAATAACTTCAGCACCGTAGCTCTTTGTTCTGTTAACTTTAATGAGTGGTGTTGTTGTAGGCATAACAATTGTTGCCTTAACACCATATATTTTGGCTGCATAAGCCACACCCTGTGCATGGTTGCCGGCAGAAGCCGTGATAAGTCCCAGTGCTCTCTCTTCGTCACTTAAAGTGCTAATCTTGTAGTAAGCACCTCTGACCTTATATGCACCTGTATACTGCATATTTTCAGGCTTTAAATAAACCTTGTTACCGCAACTGCTGCTAAAATATTCACTGTATACCAGACTGGTATCAAGTGTGACCTCTTTTACCTTCTCGGCTGCTTCTTCAAACTTGTCTAATGAAAGCATTTCCTTAATCCTTCTTTCTGAAACTTGTTGCTTAATATATCTTACGCATATCACTGTAAAACAGCAACTTTTATTTTATTACTATTCTTCTTCATTGTCAACCGGTACATCAAAAAGTGCATTGACAAAATCATTGGCATTAAACTTCTGCAGGTCTTCAACCTTTTCACCTACACCGATATACTTTACGGGAATACCATATTCCGCCTGAATTGCAACGGCAATGCCGCCCTTGGCAGTTCCGTCCATTTTTGTAAGAATAATACCTGTTATATCGGTAACTTCCTTAAATTCCCTAAGCTGTGCAAGTGCATTCTG
>JBJENU010000239.1:0-7888 GCA_051880355.1 Lachnospiraceae bacterium
TAGAATATGAGAGTGAACTGGATAAAGCTATCAATGCACTTGAAGGTGACGGTAAAGAAACAGGTGCAATTACAAAATTAAAAAAAGCAGTAAGTTCATTAAAAGAAGGCGGTGCGTTGGAAAAAGCGCGTTCAGAGTGGATAAGCGATGCAAGTGATAATGCTATAAAAGACACTTCCATGGCAAAGCAGGATAAGGCTGAAGCGGAAGAAGCCGGCAAGTATCTCAACATCGATTCACTTAATGCACTTATCGGAAGACTGGAGAATATCTGTCAAAATCTGAAAAATGTAAAATCACAGCTGGCAGGATATAAATATAATGGGGCAGAACTGAAAAGTATTTCTAATTATAGGGAACTTTTTGACAAGTTAAAAGTGGAAATTAGAGATATTCCGGTTAATCAAAGTGAACTCAACAAGAAGGTGGAGGAATGGTGGAACTTCACATCCGGAAACCTGAATGTCAGCTGGACGAATAACTCGGGTAATCAGCCGGATTTAACTAAGGACAAAGTTAAAATGTATTCTTATCTGTATAATAAGTTTCATGATGAAACAACTAATCAGATAAAGACAGAAAAAGCAGATTCGGAAGGTAATACAGGTAAAGACCTGTATGATAAAATTAAAGACAACAAGGCTGCTGATAACAATTTAGGTAATTATAAGGACAGCCCGGATGATTCAAAAGACAAGAAAGAAATAGTCGGACAGCCTAATTTGCCTTCAAGCAAACCGGTGGGAAGTAACACTCAGGAAACTGACTCGATTGAGCTTAAATCAGGCAAAAATTCTGAAAAATTAAGTTCAACTTCAGCAGGACTAAGTACTTTGTTTTCAAAAATAAAGGATGTGGGAACTGATTTTAGAGACAATATGTATGTTGCCGATTATGCTTTGAGTATGTTCAGTTACGACACTCTGATAAATGAAGTGAATGACAAATATAGAATTAAAAATGCTATTAAGGATAATAGTAAAAACGATCAAAAAGCGTACTCACTTACATATTATGAGATTAACAATTCAAATAATTATCTGTATGGTTCAGAAGTTGAATATATTATTTATGGCAAAACTGCTAAGTCAAGTGTGAATACAGCTTATGGAACAATATATGCAATAAGATTAGGTTTTAACCTGGTGTACGCATTTATGGATTCAGGCATAAGAGAAACAGCACTGGCAATAGCAACTCCTATTTCAGCCGCAACACTGGGCATTATTCCGGCACCATTGATTCAGGCGGCCATCATAATCGGAATGGCCTGCGTTGAATCTGCATGGGATTTGGATACTTTGAAAAAAGGAGAAACCGTACCACTGTACAAAAATAAAGCCACATGGCGTTGTTCAGTTGACGGTCTTATTAATTATGCAAAAGGAAAATTAGCGGAAGTAGCTAAAAACACAGTAGATGGCCTTGTTGATTATACAGCCAATGGTTTAAGTGATTTACTTAATATGGCGGATGATGAACTTGAAAAGTATATTAAAGAAAACAGTGGCAAATTAAAAAAGAATTTGATAGATGCATATGATAGTATGGTTGCCAACAATGCAGAAATGGCAATTCAGCAGATGACCACGTTAGTTAACAGTGCAATTGAAGAGTTTGCAACAGAAACCCAGGATAGGGCACAGAAAATAAAGACCCAGGTGGAAACAGGACTTAGGAACTGGATTAATAACTCCACAGATACGGGTATAATACTTCAGGCAAAGCAAATTGCAGTTGACACTATTATTAATGGTGGTTATCTGGATGAAGTAATAGAAAAATTTTCAGCTGCAAAAAATGTTGCATTAGATGCAGTTGAAACTGCAAAAAATACTTTAAATGGTGTGATTGAAAAGATAAGGATTGGAATATCCGGTGCCATAAACGATGCAGAGGGTATTATACAGGATACAAGAAAGAATATCACAGATACTATTGCTAAAGGAATTAATGACGGGGCAGATAAGTTCAAACAAAACATAAACGGAATGATTGACGGATGGTTTGGCGGCAGTGGTTCTACCCAGGCGCCTGATCAAAGCGGTATTGCCTCATTACTGGCCTTTAGATATAGTGATTATTTACGGCTGTTTTTGGTAATTTCTTTATATTGTAACGAGGAAAATACAATATTAAGAATCGGTGATGTTATCCAAAGTAATCTTAACATCAAGCAGGATGGATTCCTGTTGGAAAAATCAGCGGCCTATGTTAAGGTAGATGCCACGATTCAGGTAAAGCCTGTATTTCTTGCACTGCCTATATTTGCTGATGTTGAGAACAATCCTGCATCTGATACTAACTGGTATACAATTCATATAAAAGAGGCAATAAGAGGATATTAATTTATGAAAAGAAAAATAATTTTATTAACTTTATTAACTATTATAATCGGCTGTACAGCATGTAAAGATAATGTGAATGAAAACAGCTCGGTTCCGGAAACAAAAGAAGAAAACCATTCCCAGGAAAATTCTTCCGAGGAAGTAACGGAAATAAAATATACACATAGGGTGCCTTTAAATGGTGAATTATATATTGATGTTCCCAACTACCTAAGAAGGGAATTAGGAACTTCTGTAACTTACCTTGTAGAAGGAAGTCGCTTTTTTTCAGTTACCGTAAATACTACAGGATACGATTCTAATATCACGGATATTGGGGAAGCTTACGATATTACATTGACAAAATTAAAACGTAATGTTGACGCAATCTGTGAATTTATCGGTGATCCGGTAATAACTGAATCTTCATACGAAACAATAAAGGGTCGTGATGTATATAAATACAAGGGAACTATACCAACAGACTCTAAACCTGAGGGCATTTATATGTATGGATATACATTTATCGAGAATAAAGTGGCTGTAAGTATTGTTGGATTTATTATAGAAAAAGACCAGCGTCCTGATAATATTCAGGAGATTACAAGGGTTGTAGATGAAGTTATGCAATCGGTAAGAAATGCTGTATGATGAAAGGAGAGTTACATATGCCTGAAAAAGAGAGAGGTTCTATTACCGTAGAAGCTTCTATGTCAATCACAGCATTTGTTTTTGGCATAGTAACTATTTTATCCGTAATAAATATATGTATGGTACAGGCAAGAATGGCATATGCCATTAATTCTGCCGCAAAAGAGTTATCACAGTATAGTTATATGTATTCACTTACAGGAATTCCTAACAGCGTGTCAAAAGTGAAACAAAATGCAGATGGTACACAGCAAGATATAAATGACATTCTCAAAAATGTTGATGAGGCTTTTAGTGCCATTGATAATCTTGGCAAGAATGCAGGGGATGCTTACTCCAATGTTGTTGCAGGGCAGGGAGTTTCAATTGAGTCCATTAGCAATGACTGGAAAAGTATAGTGGGAAGTGCTGATGATGTTAAGAGTTCTGCAACAAGCTTATATGAAAAGTTTTCAAGTATAGCTGATAATCCTAAAAAATTGATTTTTGGCATTGCCAGCATGGTTCAGGTAGAGGCTATGGATCTTATAACTTCCCGCCTGATTGCGGCACCACTTGCAAAATTAATGGTGAAAAAACATTTAACTAATGAGAGTGGCGGAAGTGCGGAGGCATACTTAAAGAGTATGAGGATAATTCCTTCAGAAGTAACCGGTTCATATATGGGTGGACTTGATTTCTCAAAGTCAACCTTATTTCCCGGTGGCTCCAGTGAGATAACAATCACTGTTGAATATTCGGCAAAAATAATACCGTTGCTCCCGATAAAAACTACATATAAATTTTGTCAGACAGCAAAGACAACCGGTTGGCTGGCGGGAGATGTTTCATTTTCTTCAGGTCAGAAGTATATAGACAATGACACCTTATGGACAGAGGCAACTGTTACTGAACGTTCAGGATTTATCAGACACCAGGTATTAGCTGATTTAAGCAAGGCAGGTTATAATCAGGTTTCAGGTCTTACTGATGTATCTGCTTATAGTGAAGAAAAAAAAGAATTTGTTTTGATTTCTTCTATGAATCCATTGTGGTCGGAAAAAGGTTCTGACCCAAAGAAACTTGAGGATATTAGTGATGAAGCTGTAAAAATGGCTGTTGAACAGCTGGCAGCAAATGCAAAAAGTTCAACAGACCGTAAGAAGAAAGTCTCAATTAAAGTAAAAGATGAATATGGAGTGGTAACTACAAAGGAAGTTGACTGTTCAGGTGCAAGCAATAAGGTTATACTTGTCATTCCGCAGGATAATGGATTGAAAGAAAAAATTGAGGGAATAATTGCAAAATCACAGACTAAAGGTGTGACAATTGAAGTACAGGCTTCGTATGGTAATGGTGCATCAAAAACAGCTGAATCTGAAGGAGAAGAATGATGGCATATGTAGTACATAGTATAGTTGCACTGATTTTAATATGTATTAGTTATATAACCGGGTGCATTTATATTGAAGGTAAACAAAGAGAGTTTAAACCTGATAAAAATAAGATGATTTATATAATTTGTGCAGCAATTTTATCAATAGCAGCTATATTGTTTATTAATATGGCTGTGCATATGACAGTAATTGAAGGAATTAAAGTTTTAATTCTTGTTACTATGATATTTGCAGTGGCAATCATTGATTATAAAGTCAAAAAAATTCCGAACATTATGTTGATTGTGATGCTGGTAATGAGATTAGCAATATATGTATTTGAATTTATTTTATATAAAACATCTGTGTTGGACATTGTAAAAGACGACCTGCTAGGTGTTTTAATTGTGGGAGGATTTTTTCTTATTATTGGACTTGCAATCAAAAATAGTGTCGGGATGGGTGATATAAAGCTTTTTGCAATAATCGGGCTTTATCAGGGCTTTAGCAATGCTTTTTCAACAGTTTTTTTTGCATTGGTTGTGTCATCTGTAATTTCGATTATTTTGCTGATAAGCAGAAAAAAACATAGAAAAGATACAATACCCTTTGCACCATGTGTTTTTATAGGAATGATAATTGAAATAATACTTGCCGGAATATAGGAGGATACATATGAAATTATATAAAATATTAGTTCCTGTGGCATTAATTTTACTGATGGCAGGTTCGTGGTATATGTTATTGGAGGATAAGATAAAAACCAATAGCCAATATAATAAGTATCTGGATACTGCCAGAGAATATGCCAAAGATGGTATAACATTATATGCAATTGATAATTACGAGAAAGCGTTGGCTATAAAAAATGAACCGGATGTCTATGAGGAAATTGCTGTTTACTACAAAAATCAGAATAACTGGAAGGAATATCTGAAGTGGAGTGAAGAATATGTCTCTGAATTCCCGAAAGAAGCAAGAGGATATGAACTGTTGCTGGAACAGTATTTGCAGGATGAAAGCTACGGAAGCTGTTATGATGTTCTGGAATCAGCTGAGAAGCGTCAGGTATCTTCTGAAAGGCTTACACAGATTAGTGAAGAAATAAAATATAAGTATTCTCTTCAAGGGGCAAGTCAGGATGATGTAGGGCTGTTTAATAATAATTACTGTATGGTATTGAATAAGGAAAAATGGGGATTTGTAAACTATAAAGGAAGTAGCGTTATAGGCTGTGTATATGATTGCGTTGCCTCATTTTCCGGCTCCGGCATTGCTCCTGTTAAGGTTGGAGATGTTGTTTATTACATAGATAAGAACGGCAATAAGGTAAAGGTTCCCCAATTTGAATGTGAGGAACTGGGAATGTATATAGAAGGAATGTCTGCTGTTAAGAAAAAAGGTGGGAAATGGACATATGTTGATTCAAGCTTTAAGCAGATAACAGATGAGTTTGATTATGCAACAACATATAATAGCGGCGTTGCTGCAGTTAAAATTGGTTCGGATTGGAAGCTTATTAATTCCAAGGGGCAGTTTGTAGGTGATAATTCTTACCTTGATGTAAAGCTTGATGAGAAAGAAATTTCCTGCCGGCACTCAAGAATTTTTGTATCGGCATCTGAAGGGAAGTATATTCTGATTGATAACGCCGGTAAGCGTATTGGAAGTGATGAATATACGGATGCCTGTGTGTTTGGTATTGACGGTATTGCGGCAGTTGCATTGGATGGCAGGTGGTTTTTCATTGATGTAAATGGTAAGAGGTTATCTGAAAAGACATATGATGAAGCAAGATCGTTTTCAAATGAATTTGCGGCAGTTAAGATTAACGGCAAATGGGGTTTTGTAGATTCTAAGGAAAATATTGTGATTGAACCACAATTCCATGGAGCAAAAGACTTTTCAGACAAAGGAAGTTGTTTCGTCAATACAGGATCAAAGTGGCAATTACTGAAGATATATAGATTAAACAGGTAGGAGTGCGTGAATATGAATGAATTAAAGTATGAAAATCAAGGTGCAAGCAATTATTTGGTTTTAAAAGTGGAAAAAGACCAGGTTATTGACAGTGTCAGTCTGGGTATGATTACTAACAATGCGATTGCAGGTATTGCACCTACAGTATTTACCCAGATGGATGCAGATAAGTTTATTAAATATAATATCTCGTCTAAAGTGCCACTTAATCAGTTTGTTGCAGGTGTAATCAGCCAGAGTAAATTAGTAGATGTTCTCAGCGGAATTGTAAATGCAATTATTTCAGCGGAAGATTATATGATTGAAATTGAAAATTTGCTTCTGGATGACCAGTATATCTATATAGATGTTTCATCCTGTGATACGTCTTTGATATGTGTTCCTATTGAGAATTTTAATAACAATGTTGACATTAGGAAATTTTTTAAGGACATTGTTTGTAATGTTGTAATTGATGCCGACGGGCATGAGGACTATTTTGCAAGAATCCTTAATTTTATTAATAAGTCCCAATTATTGTCTCTGCAGGATTTTAAGGTATTTTTGTATGAATTAAAAAACAGGGATAATAATGCAACAGTTGCGCACACGCAGACTGCGGCAACTGTTGAAAAGGCTCAGCCGACACCGGAACCTGTAAAGGTTGAACCACAATCGCTACAGTTCACACCGCAGCCGGCACCACAACCAACACCACAACCAATACCGCAAAAGATGCAAAGACAACCTGCTTCAGGAAATGTGATAATACCTGAGAATTCATCGGGACAGGTAACACCGGTACAAGCCAAAACTCAAAAGAAAATGTCGCTTTTCTATCTGCTTCGCCATTATAGCAAGGAAAATAAGGCTGTTTATAATGCTCAGAAAGAACAGTTTAGAAATGCACCGGCAGACAGTAAAAAAGATAAAAAACCGGTTGTGCCAAGTAAAAGTAATGGGTTTATTGTGCCGGGGGCACCGGGCAGTGAGATATACTCACAGGCGGCACAGCCGGTACAACAGCCGATACAACAGCCGATACAACAGTCAGTACAACAGTCAGTACAACAGCCTGTACAACAGGAACAGAATGTAAAACCAAGCATAAATTTTGGTAACACAACAGTGCTTTCAATTCAGGATGACACAAGAGGACTTACAACAAATCTTCAACAGCATATTGTAAAACCTCAATTGGTCAAATTGAAAGACAGAATGGCTGTTGAGATTACAAAATCTGTATGGAAGATTGGCAAGGAAAAAAGTGTTGTGGATTTCTTTATTAGCGATAATCCGGCTATCAGCCGCAGCCATGCTAATATTTTAATTGAAGGCGGAAAATATTTTATTCAGGATATGAATTCTACAAACCATACTTTCGTTGATGGAAGAATGCTTCAAAGCGGTGAGAAAGTTGAAATTACACATGCAACTAAAATTCGTCTTGCAAATGAAGATTTTGAATTTAGATTACAGTAAGTGTTTGCGAAAGGAAAAATTTTTATGAATTACATTGTTTCTGCAAGTACAAATGTTGGAAATACAAAAGAAACCAATCAGGATAGCCATATGGTAAAACTTCTTAATACGTGT
>JBJENU010000240.1:0-7887 GCA_051880355.1 Lachnospiraceae bacterium
CCCTAAACACCATCTCTTCAACAAGTGGTGCTGCCACAACAGTTGCCAGAATACGCCAGAAATATGACGAATTATCTATTGCAGACTCAAACCTGTTGTAGGTATCCGATATATTGGTAAGACCTATTATATCAAATAGATTGTTAAAAGCAAGACTCACTATAAAACCCAGAATAATTACGTAAGCATAATTAACTGCAGGCTGTTTTTTACCCTCGGTAAAAGCTTTTACCGGCCAATATTTTTTATCTCTTACATAAAAATAGTATAGTACCGGTAAAGTCACAAATGAACTTACCGCAGTAAGAAACATTGCCTGACCATAAATATACTCCTGGAGCTTATCCAATATTTCCTGGTAACCCATTCCCATCCATTCATTAATCAGTCCGATGGTCTGTGGCAAAATAATAGCCAGCTCAACTGCAAGCGCAATGAAAAAATACACAAAAAACGGGTAAATTGCCCTGAAAACCAAAACTCCGGGTGTCTCTCTTTTTTCAGAATTCATATTTTTCCTTTCAAACTACATTCTGTCAGGCACCTGAATGCCAAGCATATCAACACAGGCTTCCAAAATCTTCTTTGTAAGGTCAATTAAAGCAATATAACTTTCCTTCTTAGCCTGATTTTCTTCAGTTAATATTCTCGTATCGTGATAAAATCCGTTAAATTCATTGGAAACCTCATAAATATACTGACAAATCTTATGAGGTGCGTATTCAGCATGGGCTGCATTAATTACTTCGCCAAACTTAAGCAGTGCCAGCTCCAATGCTTTTTCAGCTTTACCCTGTGCCCCAACCACTTTAAGAGAATCCATACTGCCGCCATTCTCCAAATATTTGCTTATGATTGACTTAATCCTTACGATTGTGTAGAGTATATAAGGTCCCGTATTTCCTTCAAAAGAAGTAAATCTGTCAATATCAAATACATAATCCTTAGAAGCCTGATTAGACAAATCGCCATATTTAAGAGCTGCCAGCCCTACAATCCTTACTATTTCATCTGTTTCCTCAGGGCTCATGTCCCGATTACTCTCAACCTTCTCACGGACTGCCTTCTGAATATCCTCAATGAGGTATTCAAGCCTCATAACACCGCCGGAACGTGTCTTAAACGGCTTGCCGTCAGTTCCGTTCATTGTGCCGAATCCAAGGAATACCATTTTTCTGTCTTCAGGAACGATACCTGCCTTTTTAGCAGTTCTGAAAACCTGGGTAAAATGCATTTCCTGTCTTTTATCTGTAACATAAATATATGTATCAGGTGCATAGAGTTTTTCTCTCTCAATAATTGTACCCAAATCAGAGGTTGCATATAATGCTGCACCGTCAGACTTCTGAATAAGACATGGCGGAATCTCTCTTGTATCGCTTTCCTGTGCAACGTCAACAACTACTGCGCCCTGACTTTCGTGGGCAATTCCCCTGTCAATAAAATCCTTAATCATATCAGGGATATAATCCTTGGAATCACTTTCACCCTTCCACAAATCAAAGCTGACATTGAGACTATCATAATTTTTCTTCAAATCGGCCTTGGAAATGGCCATAATATGCTGCCAGATGGCATTGCAGGCCCTGTCACCCTGCTGGATTTTAACAGTTGCAAGGTGTGCCCTTTCCATAAAAGCCTCATCATTTTTAGACTTTGCGCTGGCGCATGGATATATATCCTCAAGCTCTGCCAGTGTAAAAGGTGGCTCTGTTGGATACTCTCCTGTGTAGGTTTCATCAAAATATACCAAATCCGGCTTTCTCTCTCGAAGTTCCTCTATAATAAGGCCCATCTGGAGGCCCCAGTCTCCAAGATGCACATCTGATATAGTTTCGTTTCCAAAAAACTTTTCAATTCTCTTAACACTCTCACCTATACATGCTGAACGCAAATGTCCTACATGCAGGGGCTTGGCCGCATTAGCTCCGCCGTAGTCAAGAATCACCTTCTCATTACTTCCCTCAGGCTCAAATCCCATCCTGTCTTCCGCCGCCATTGTATTCATCAGCTCCGCAACAAATTCGCAATCAAGGATTATGTTGATAAATCCCGGGTTAACAGCTTCAACAGACTCAAATATTTTATGGGATTTTAATTTTTCTACAACCTCACCTGCAATCACAATTGGTGCCTTTCTATATGCCTTAGCTGCCGCCATGGCACCATTACACTGATATTCGCACAAATCAGGACGGTTGGAAACAGTTACCTTCGCATAAGAAGCATCATAACCACAAGCTGCAAAGGCTTCTCCAATCTTACTTTCCATAGTCTTTACTACGGTTTTCATGTTCTATACCTCATTTCTATTAATAGCAGATACTGTCAAGATAAAGACCGCAAGGGTCTGCCGGCACAGGGCCATCGCAGGTTCCCTCAAATATCCTGTCAATATCGCTGATTTCTCTTTGTTTTTTTCCTGCCTCAAGCAATACACCTACCACCATTCTGGCCATATTGTGCAGAAAGTCATCTGCTGTCACATATATACTTATCTCATTGCCATCATCATAGATTTTGATGCTTTCTATATTCTTCACCGTTGTTCTGCTCTTTTTTGCAGTGGAAAAATTCCTGAAATCGTGCCGTCCGCAAAGCTTTTTGGCAGCTGCCTCCATAGCCTGTACATCCAGCTTCTCAAAAGAGTGGAATTTGTATTTTCTCTCAAAAACACTGGCAATATCGTTAGTATCAATCTTGTATAAGTATGTCTTGCTTCTGGCATTAAGCTGACTGTGAAAACGTTCATCCACAGAGCTTACCTCAAGCACGGCAATATCTCTTGGCAGATATCTGTTAAGATAATTTCTTACCTCATAATCCCTGAGGCTCACCTCTGTCTTAAAGTTAGCCACCTGCCCGTTGGCATGTACACCTTTTTCAGTACGGCTTCCGCAAAAAAGCTCAATTTTCTCACCTGTCATTCTGGTAAGCACTTCAACAAGTTTACTCTCAACTGTATTGGACGACTCATCCTTTCCCAGCCGCTGCCAACCGTCATATCTGCCTCCGTCATACTCAAGAAGCATCCTGTAATTATTCATTTTTCTTTTCTCCATCATATGTCAGCTGAATATGGTCCATAAGTCCCATAACCATATTGACTTCTTTTCCAAGAATTTTAAAAGTAAGCACATAAAAGCCGCCACTGCTTGTAACAGTAGCATTAGAACCAGCCATTTTTTCAGACAGTTCCAAATGGTTTCCAAACATTTTCTCGTATTCATCACTGAACTTGGAAAAAATTGCAACAAGTATTGTTTCGATACTGTCCGCTATCTCCTGTGATGTAATCTGCTGTTCTTCAACCAGAAATTCCTGTTCCCGCTCCACATAGTCAAGGGCAAGAAGACGCATCGCGGCCCGCACACCGCTAAATCCAATAATGCCTTCTTCTGCTCCGGAGATTGTGTGCATAATAAAATCATGTGTCACAAATTCATTGCTCTTTACTATATCCTCAAGTGATACAACCTTAAGAAGCTTTTCCATAACCTTCATGGCACACTCAAACTGTATATGCTTCTGAGGTGCAGTTATATTATAAAAGCACTTCAAAAGTCCACTCATCTCACCATTCTGAATGGCATCCAGCGCTTCATCGCTAAGAATGCTGTCCATATGCTTCTTAACGATGAAGTCACTGAAAATCCTGTCACGCATGATTTCTATTCCTCTTCAACCTGCACATCTGCAGACACTTCTTCCTCTGCATCTTCATCTACAAAGTCAGCCTCTTCATCATCCTCTTCTTCAACAAATGCTGAAAAAGGCACAACTTCCACGTTACTTCCGTTAGCTTTACCGATAATGTAAACTGTATTTACATTGTCATCGGAATTTTCAACCTCATTAACAACCTTAGAAGCTACCTTCTCAATATCACAGGTTACATTTACGCCATCAGGAAGTACGATAAGCACTGAACTTGCATTGCTCTTAAAATTGATGTACACATCCTTTTCGATTGTGGCATAGCTAAGGTCAAGAACCATTTTGGAAGCAACAGCCTTAATTTCGCAGCCATTGAAAACTTCATCTTCAATCTCAATTGCCTTGGATGTACATACGGCATTATATTTCTTTACCTCTTCGTATGCACTTTCTTCCTCTTCCTTCTCATACTGGTTCTTCACAACCTTGTACTTGTCGTATACAACCTTGCCTGCTACTGCCGCAGCTGCAACACCTATAGCCGCTTTAAAAAACTTCTTTGCCATTTTTCTAATCCTCCTTAAAATAAATTACATAATATCCTAATTATAACAGAACATCTTATTTATTGCAACTTGACATTCTCTCCTCATATGAGTAAATACATCCGCAATAATCCTGTCTGTATAAGTTATATTCCCTGGAAAGCTCGATAGAACGCTTGTAGCCGTTTCTTTTCTTAAAATCTGATACCAGATACTTAACTCCATATCTGTTCTGGAGTCCAAGTCCAATCTCATTGAGTCTGCTGCTGTTCTTAAGCGGGCTTATGGTAAGCGTAGTTGAGAAGTAATCAAATCCGCCCTGTACTGCCGCTCTTGCTGTCCTATCCAGTCTTAATTCATAACAGGCAAAGCACCTCTCCCCGCCTTCGCGGCAATGCTCCAGACCTTTTACAGCGTCAAAAAATTCCCGTGGCTCATAATCTTCGATTATATAGCTGACTTTATTTTTTGTTGGCATAGTCTTAATAAGCCTTATCTGCTCTGCAACTCTTTTCTGATATTCCTCACTTTTAGAAATGTTGGGATTATAATAAAACACCGTAACATCAAAATATTGTGACAAATACTCTATACAATAACTGCTGCACGGGGCACAGCAGCTGTGAAGCAACAGTCTCGGAACATCCTTAAGGCCGTTAATTATCTTATCAAGTTCCAGCTGGTAATTAATATTATTCATTATTACTTTCCTTATAAAAGTTCAGGCAGATGCAGTTTCTCAAATTCATCTGCCGTAACAGGTTTACCAAAATAGTACCCCTGTATGTAATCCACTCCCAGCTCGGTAAGCTTATCCAACTGCTGCTTTGTCTCTACACCCTCAACGCAAACCTTTGCATTCAGAGTCTTGGACAAATCAACTATCAACCTTACAAAAGCCTGGGCATAATCATCTTCAACAATATCATCAATAAATGTCTTATCGACTTTGATAATGTCAAACGGAAGCTGCTTAATGTAGTTCAGTGATGAGTATCCTGTACCGAAATCATCCAAAGCAATCTTAGCTCCCAGCCCCTTAAGGCTGTCGATAATTTTAAGCACGCGGCCCATATCATTGATAGCCATTGATTCCGTAATCTCCAGACAGATATTCTCACTGTCAACGCCACTGCCTTCAAACACATGCTGAATCGTGCTTATAATGTCCCTCTGCATCAGCTGGACAATGGACAGATTAACATTAATCCTGAAATCCGGATATCCCCCGGCATTCCATTTCCTGCACTGATTGCAGGCCTCTTCAAGCACAAAATCACCAATATACACTATAAGTCCCATATATTCGGCAAGGGGAATGAACTCCCCCGGCCCTACAAACCCCAGTCCTGCACTGTTCCAGCGGACCAGAGCCTCACTTGAACAGCACTTTCCGGTCTTAACATCTATAATAGGCTGGTAAAACACTACAAATTCACTACATTGATCCGCTACAGCCTGCCTTAAGTTATTCTCAATATCAAGCCGCTTTACTTTGTCATCGGCTTTGCCAATCTGGTAAAAACTAACTTTATTCTTGCCTGATAATTTACTGTCATACATGGCAATATCAGCTTTTTTAATAATATCACCGGTCTCATTGCCCTCAATGGGAAACTCCACAACACCCATACTCATAGTGCAGTAATATTCCGTCTCCATCAGATACCACGGATTATCAAAAAGCTTGACTATGGTTCCTATTGTCCTGTCCAGTTCATCATACAATTCACCGCACACAATAACGCCAAACTCATCACCGCCCATGCGGTAGCAATGTTCCCGAAGGCCTGCCACACTCTGAATTCCTGCTGCAATCTGCTGCAGCAGCAAATCTCCGTATTGATGTCCCAGACCATCGTTAATGTTCTTGAAATCATCAAGATCAATAAAGAGAAATGCCGCCTTCGTTCCATTTTCACGGCATATTCTAATCTGCTTCCTTAAGTCATTCTCACACTTTTTACGATTGTATAAGCCTGTTAAAAAATCATTATAATTCTGATATGCAATCTTCTGCTGGTTCTTCTTACGCATGGTTATATCTGCAACCATGCAGGCAACTGCATCCCGCCCGTCAAGCCATTCAGTTCTGGTATAATTTACAGAAAACCACAGTCCTGACCCGGCATCAAAATATTCCTTTATGTTGTCATGACCACTTTCCATGGCTTCAAAATATCTGTCGGCAGAAAAGTTAATAGCTCTCAATATCTCATCAGATGACTCGGTAAGAGCATTGGCAAAAATAAGTTCCCTGGTTGTCGTGTCGTACACGGCAATTCCCATGCCTACATTGCCAAGCAGCTCATCAAGTATCTTATATGCATTTTTACCATTCGTCTCACCAACAGGGCTATTCTTTTCCATAAAATAACACCTCCGCGTAATCATATGATTATTATACCATATCTTTACAATAAATGCACTAAAATAATAATTTTTTGTTGTTATCATTCACATTTAGTGGTAAAATAATATCATTATCAGCTTTGTATTATTGGAGATTTTATGGAAATTATACGTTTTGAATCAGTACTCAAGCCCAGCGGCAAGGAATATGAGAAGGTATGTATGTGGAACAGATTTGTAAGGAACAAGCTTGAAGCAATACTTACCTGTATTCCTGCAATCATAAGCATTGTCCTTTTTATTCTGGGATACAGGGATATTTTTGCAATAATCATATATGCCGTACTTATTGTGTATCCATTTTTTATTGTATGGCAGTTTAAGAGTGAGATTTCCTATCACCTTAAGCACCGTGAGCCTACCGAGGAAGCACCATGTATCTTCACATTTATGCCTAACGGAATTCTGGCTGAGATTAAAGAATATGATTTTATAGCACAATATAACTGGAGTGATTTCACCACCATTTATGACAGGCTGGGATACTATATGATGTTCAACCGCAATAAGCTGGTTGTTATGATTAAAAAGGATGACATTCCTGAACATATGAGAGAGAATGCGTACAGATATATTGACGAGAACATTGATCACAACACATGTGTCATAAAATAATTGCTGTAAAAAACTATCCGAAAGGAATCTTTCGAATAGTTTTTTACAGCCTTCTTACTTACTGAAGTTCCGCAATCCTTGTCAGTCTCACATACATATCGGATATTTTGTACCATGTAGGGAAATCCACAATGCCAGTCTGTGGCAAATCAAAAATTTCCTGGAAGATTCTTACTGCATTGGCTGTGTTTTCGCCGTATATTCCGTCCACTGCAAGTTTTGGTATCTTTTTGTAATTATCACCTATTCTGTTGAGCTGTTCCTGCAGCTGTCTTACCTTGTTGCCTGAAGAGCCAATATCCAGATTGTAGCCCGGCCATGATGCAGGAATACCCGATATTTCTTCTGCCCGGTTAATGTAAATTGTATCTCCGTAGTAGTACCTGAGAATTTCTATCGGAGTGTATCCCTGGTCTCCCAGCGATTTGCTTCCCCACTGAGTCATCCAGTTAGGACAGCTGCTTCTTTTACCGTCACAGTACTGGGTAAGAATAGGCTGTTTTACGTTAGGTCTGGATAGATAGTTATCAAAAATCTCATCCACAATTTCAGATATATTTTCAAATACATTTCTGCCATTGACCCACTTGTGGTCAAAAGCCGTAGATGACGTTATGGTAAAATTGTATCCCTGATTTCTGTACCATTCAGTATATAC
>JBJENU010000241.1:0-7865 GCA_051880355.1 Lachnospiraceae bacterium
GGTGTTAATGTTACAGGAAGGCTTAGACTTGAGGAGACAGGAAAGTCGGCTTCTATGGTTTCAAAATATCTTCCGGTCAGGGAAAAGCTTGTGGAATTGCAGAGAAGGCTGGCTTTAAAAACCAATGTAGTAATGGATGGAAGGGATATTGCCACAGCTGTGCTTCCAAATGCAGATGTCAAGGTATATCTTACTGCAAGCTCTGATACACGTGCCGCAAGGAGAGTTAAGGAATTACTTGAAAAAGGTGAAAAAGCAGATTTTGAGCAGATTAAGGCTGATATTGAAGCAAGAGATTATCAGGATATGCACCGGGAACATTCTCCACTGGTTCAGGCAGAGAATGCGGTTCTGGTGGATTCTTCCGATATGACAATTGAGGAAGTAACTGATGCAATTATTGCTTTAACAGGACAGTAAGGTGATATTATGCAGGTAGATGTGGCAAAGACGGCAGGCTTTTGCTTTGGCGTGAAAAGAGCTGTGGACAAGGCTTATGAATATGCAGACCGGGGCAATGTGGTTACCTATGGCCCAATAATCCACAATGAAGAGGTTGTTAAGGACCTAAATGCCAGAGGGGTAGGAGTTATCGAGTCTGTTGAAGATATCAGAAATATGCAGGAAGGAACGGTTGTTATCCGTTCCCACGGTGTTTCCAAGGATGTTTATGATGCAATTAAAGAAAAAGGTCTCAACATAGTTGATGCAACATGCCCTTTTGTGCTTAAAATACACAGGATAGTTGAGAATGCCGGCAGTAAAGGACACAGTATCGTTATTATAGGTAATGAGGAACATCCTGAGGTTCAGGGCATAAAAGGCTGGACTAAAACACCGGTTTATATCATTGATTCGGTTGAGAAAGCCTTAAATTTTAAGGCAGAAACAGATGAAAAACTGACCCTGGTGTCTCAAACGACATTTAATTACAAGAAATTTCAAGAAATTGTTGAAATTTTCAAACAAAAGAAGTATAATGTTTGTGTTAGTAATACAATATGCAATGCGACTCAGGAACGTCAGACTGAGGCGAAGGTACTGGCCGGGGTGGTTGATACAATGATAGTCATTGGCGGTAGGACTAGTTCAAACACACGCAAGCTGTATGAGATATGTAAGGAGTGTTGCGACAGGACTTATTATATCCAGACGTCCAAGGACTTACAGCAATGCGATTTTAGCGCGTCTAGTCATATTGGTATTACCGCTGGGGCGTCTACCCCAAATAATATTATTGAGGAGGTTCAAACGAATGTCAGATTTATTTGAACAGTTATTGAATGAAGATGAAGCTTCAAGGAGTAAAATATATACAGGAGCAGTCGTTGATGGCGTTGTCATCGGTGTTAAAAAAGATGAAATCATCCTTAACATCGGCGGTAAGTCAGATGGCATAATCACTCGTAAAGAGTTCACATCAGATGCAGATGCAGATTTGACTGCACTTGTTAAGGAAGGAGATACACTTCAGGCTAAGGTTATTAAGACTAATGACGGCGAAGGTCAGGTGTCTCTTTCAGTTCGTAAGCTTGTAGCTGAGAATGGAAGTAAGATGATTGAAGAGGCTTTCAATAATAAGGAGGTTCTCAAGGCTAAGGTAACTCAGGTTCTCAACGGCGGTCTTTCAGTTGTTATTGATGAGACAAGAATTTTTATCCCTGCAAGTCTGGTTTCTGATACTTATGACAAGGATCTTACTAAGTACGCAGGTCAGGAGGTTGAATTTGTTATTACAGAATACAACCCTAAGAAGAGAAGAATTATCGGTGACTGCAAGCAGCTCATCGTAGCTAAGAAGAATGCCATGAAGGAAGAACTTATGTCCAAGCTTGAAGAGGGCATGACAATTGAAGGTACAGTTAAGAATGTTACAGATTTTGGTGCATTTATTGATTTGGGCGGTGTTGATGGTCTTCTACATATCTCTGAGATGTCATGGGGAAGAACAGAACATCCTAAGAAGGTATTCAGCGTAGGACAGTCTGTAAAGGCATTTGTCAAGGAGATTAACGGAGATAAGATTGCACTCAGTCTTAAGTATCCTGATGCTAATCCATGGAACGGTGTTGAGGAGAAGTATGCAGTCGGAACTGTTGTAACAGGTAAGGTCGCAAGAATGACCGATTTTGGTGCCTTTGTTGAGCTGGCTCCGGGCGTTGATGCACTTCTTCATGTTTCACAGATTTCAAGGGAGAGAATTGAAAAGCCTGCTGACGTGCTTAAGATTGGTCAGGAAATTGAAGCTAAGGTTGTTGACCTTAATGTTGAGGACAAGAAAATCAGTCTTTCAATTAAGGCACTTCTTCCGGCGCCTGAAGCTACGCAGGAGACAGAGACAAGAGAAGAATAGTTATTTTAGTGCCACAGCTTTTGGTGCTGTGGCACATTTTGTGTATAGATTATTGATGAAATGGAGTAGCCTGCCAATGGACTATGAGGCTTTTAAACGAGAAGTCTTAAAACTTACAGGAATTGATCTTAGTTCGTATAAAGAGCGCCAGATGAAGAGAAGAATAGACACTTTAATTGAGCGCAAGTCTTTTGATGGATATGCAGCGTATCTGCATTTTCTGGGATCTGATGACCAGGGTCTTCGCGAATTTGTTAATTACCTTACAATTAATGTTTCAGAATTTTGCAGGAATCCTGCACTTTGGGCAACTTTTGAGAATGAAATAATACCGGAGTTAATAGACAGATTTGGTTTTGATCTGAAAATCTGGAGTGCCGCATGCTCCACAGGAGATGAGGCGTATTCCATTGTAATGGCTTTATCAAGAAAGATTCCTCTTGACAGAATTAAAGTAATTGCAACTGATATAGATGAACAGGTTATACTGAAGGCCAAAGAAGGCATCTATGATAAGATGAGCATCAGCGGCGTTCCTAAGGATTTAAAGGATAAGTATTTTGCCCAGATTGACGGCGGAAGAAAATACAGAATATCTGATGATATTAAGAGATGCGTTGAATTCAGGAAGCATAATCTTCTGTGCGACTCTTATGGCTCAGGGTATCATCTCATTGTCTGCCGCAATGTTATGATTTATTTTACGGAAGAAGCAAAGAACAGTATCTACAAGAAGTTTAATGAAGCACTTGTAACCGGAGGAGTTTTGTTTGTAGGCAATTCGGAGCAGGTGGTTCAATATTCGGAGTTCGGATACAGTATGGACAAATTATTTTTCTATAGTAAAAACAAAAAATAAGGTGCTTTTTCAGACGATGATATCGTGTGAAAAGGCACCTTATTTAATCATAAAAGCCATTTAATGATTCCGGAAAGATATTTCTTTTGCTTTTCTTTATCTTCCCTGAATTCACAATCCAGTTCAAAATATGAATTTTTGTCATAGTAATCAATTTTAAAATAAGGCTCAATTAATGTTTCTTCCTGAGGCAGGAATGTACCTGTCTTCTTGCTGTAGCAGTTGGCCGCCTTAGCCCGGGTCCTGTAATTTTTATCCACATAAAATGCAACGCTTTTGTGAATTGCAGTATCCTCCACAGGAAGGTAGTAGTAGTCCCTGTAATTTGGAAAGAAGTACTTTAGCTCACTGGTGTAGACAGGAATTTTAACTTTTAGCATATTGTTAAAGGCTGTGAAATAATATGTATTATTACCATAGGAAATACGTTTTGGCAAATTGCATGGCAGCTCGGCAATAAAAATTGCATCAGGACTGTCACCTTTTTCTACTAATTCAATTGACTGTACTTCAAAATCAGAAGATATAATGGCCTGGTAGTTTACCATAACAGTGAGACTTAAAAGACCGCACAGGTCATCATAATTGTGCAGCAGAAGCAGTTCCTTCATTGCAGTGTTATGTGTTTTGGAATAGTTGTGGTAAACATTAATCAGTTCACCTCCGGAGTATGAATCTTCGCGGCATATTCCCAGAAACCTCTCGATGGTTTTCTGCTTTAAATTTTCTAATTTTAAAAACTTTCCGAAGGAACGTATGATTTTAAGCAAATCAACACTGGTCACACTGCCGAAATTATATGGCAGATTATAGGCTTTGCATTTGGCTTCAAGGTAGGGCATATCAAAGCCTTCCCCGTTAAAATGAATGACAGTGTGGAAACCTGACATAAATTCAAAAAAGTCTGCTATAATAAGTGCTTCATTGGCTGGCTCATCACACAGCCACTGGGTAATTAAAAAATCACCCGACTGGTCTAAAAAGGCGGCACCAATCATATAGACGGAGGTGTTTTTGGCGGAGAAGCCTGTGGTTTCAATATCAAAGAAAAGTGTTTTGGCATTAAGGAACCGGTCTGAAACCGGAAATGTATTATCATATATTTTGGCTTTATTAGTTATTTTAATCATAGGCACCTCCTCAGATGTACATGATACCACGGATTGCTCCGTGTTAACACACTCCCGCAATCCTAAAACACCTCAAATCCACTCATTTTTCTGCGAAAAATGGCTACTTCTCGGTGTTTTGGCGGGTCAACCGGACAAAAATCCTCCTGCAAGCAAGCTTGTATCGGATTTTGTGTCTATTTGACCCTGGTATCATATAGTATACATTAAAAAAATCGCAAATAAAAGTAGATTTTTGTAGATTTTTCTAATAATTTGGAGTAAAATAATATACAGAAAAATTTTATAACAAGGAGAGTTATGGAATGGGAAAGTTGACATTTAAAGGCGGGGTTCACCCATATGATGGCAAGGACATTTCTAAGGACAAGCCAATCAAAGAGCTGTTCCCTGAAGGCGACATGGTATTTCCACTTTCACAGCACATTGGAGCCCCTGCGGTTCCTGTTGTTGCAGTAGGTGACACGGTACTTGCCGGACAACTTATTGCTGAGGCCGGTGGTTTTGTGTCTGCCAACATTCATTCCTCTGTATCCGGTGTTGTTAAGGCTATTGAGCCTAGAACATTGGCAACAGGCGGAAAATGCAATTCTATTATCATCACAAGTGATGGAGAGTTCAAGGAAGTCGAGATGGTTTCAAAGACACTTGATGAACTTGACAAGGATGCAATACGTGAGCGTGTTAAGGCTGGCGGTGTTGTAGGTATGGGCGGCGCAGGCTTCCCGACCAATGTTAAGCTTACACCAAAGAATCCGGAGGCTATTGATTATATTATTGTCAATGGCGCCGAGTGTGAGCCTTATCTTACTTCTGACTACAGAAGAATGCTTGAGGAGCCTGATAAGGTTGTCAATGGACTTAAGGTTGTTCTCAAGCTTTTTGACAATGCTGTAGGTTACATTGCAATCGAAGATAACAAGCCTGAAGCAATTAAGCTTATGCAGGAAAAGGTTGCAGGTGAGTCAAGAATCAGTGTCAAGGTTGTTAAAACCAAGTATCCGCAGGGCGGTGAGCGTTCATTGATTTATGCCACAACAGGACGTTCAATTAATTCTTCAATGCTTCCGGCAGACGCTGGCTGTATTGTCCATAATATTGATACTATCTGTTCAATTTACAATGCTGTTATCGAGGGAAGACCTTTGATGAAGAGAATTGTAACAGTTACAGGTGATGGCGTTAAGGAGCCTCAGAACTTCTTTGTAAGAATTGGTACTAACTACAGACAGCTTCTTGAAGCAGCGGGCGGAGTAATCGGTGAGCCGCAGAAGTATATTTCAGGAGGTCCTATGATGGGCTTTGCCATGTACAGCCTTGATGTTCCTGTTGTAAAGGGAAGTGCTTCACTTCTTGTAATGCAGAAGGATGTTGTTGCAGCTACCGAGACTACGGCCTGCATCCGTTGCGGCAAATGTATCGAAGTCTGTCCTAGCAGACTTATGCCTGCCAAACTGGCTACTCTGGCTGACAGAGGAGCGGAAGAAGCTTTTGTTAAGCTTGATGGTATGGAATGCGTAGAGTGCGGATGCTGTACATATACATGTCCGGCTAAGAAGCACCTTGCCCAGTCTATCAAGACTATGAGAAGAACTGTTATGGCTAACAGAAGAAAGAAGTAGAAAGGTGGACAGATAAAGTGAGTGAATTATTTAATGTATCTACATCACCACATGTGCGTTCAAAGAATTCCACAGCAGGAATTATGAGGGATGTGTTCATCGCTCTCATTCCGGCGAGTGCATTTGGTGTATATAATTTTGGCATTGATGCCCTGATTCGTATTATTGTGTCTGTGGCTGCCTGTGTTGGCTTTGAGGCTGTTTACGAATTTTTTATGCATAAGAAGGTGACAGTGGCAGATTTCTCTGCGGCAGTTACAGGTCTTCTTATTGCTCTCAATGTTCCGAGTAAGCTCCCTGTCGGTATGCTTATTATCGGTTGTGCTTTTGCAATAATTATTGTTAAGCAGTTATTTGGCGGTCTTGGACAGAACTTTATGAACCCTGCTCTTGCAGCAAGATGTTTCCTTCTCATCTCATTTGCAAAGTGGATGACGGATTTTGCTGTAAGTGATGCATTTTCAGGTGCTACACCTCTTGCAGTTTTAAAGCCGGGTGCAGAAGTAACCGGTTGTGCAGACCTGCTGGATATGTTCATCGGTACAACAGCCGGTACAATCGGCGAGACATCGGTAATTGCAATTTTAATCGGTGCAGCTTACCTCCTTGCAAGGAAGGTAATCGGTTTTAGAATTCCTGTTACATATATTGCAACATTTTCAGTATTTGTACTTATTTTTGCACCGGGTCACCAGTTTGATTTTGTTTATCTGGCAAAAGAACTTTGCGGCGGCGGACTTATGCTTGGTGCCTTCTTTATGGCAACAGACTATGTTACAAGTCCGGCAACGCCTAACGGAAAAATCGTATTTGGTGTTATCTTAGGTATACTTACAGGACTTTTCAGAATGTTTGGCGGTTCGGCAGAGGGCGTTTCATACGCAATCATAATCAGCAACCTTTTAGTTCCGCTTATTGAAAAATATACGGTACCAAAGTCATTTGGCAAGAAGAAACCGGTAAAGGAGGCTAAGTAATATGAAATCTATTATTAAAGATGCCCTTATTCTTTGTCTCATTACAGTTATTGCAGGCGGCTGTTTAGGTCTTGTTTACGAGATTACCAAGGAGCCGATAGCAACCCAGCAGGAGGAAGCCAAGAATAAGGCTTACAAGGAAGTTTTTAAGACCGCTGATGACAAGTATCTTGCAGAGAAGTTTGAGGCTGTTGAAGGTCTTGACCTTGCAAAGGTAGCCGATGCAGTGGCTGCTGCCGGTATCGAAAAAGACGAGATTACAGATATTGCAGCTGCTAAGGACGGAAACGGACTTGTAGTTGGTTATGTGTTTAATGTTACGGCAAAGGACGGCTATGGCGGTAACATTCAGTTTACGGTAGGTATTCTGAATGATGGAACTGTTAATAATATTTCACTTCTGTCTATTTCAGAAACTGCCGGACTTGGTATGAAAGCCAAGGAAGACAGCTTCCAGGCACAGTACCGTGGTAAGAACGTTGATTCATTTACCGTTGTAAAGGATGGTACAGGTGCTACAAATCCAGACAGAATTGATGCTTTGAGTGGTGCCACAATTACATCAAAGGCTGTTACCAAAGGTGTTAACAGTGCTATTGCGGCATTTAAGTTTATAACAGGCAAGTAGGAGGTGTGATTAAAGTGAATAAATGTGTTGAACGTTTATATAACGGTATTATAAAAGAGAATCCTACATTTGTATTGATTCTTGGTATGTGTCCTACACTTGCTGTTACAACATCAGCAATTAACGGTATGGGCATGGGACTTTCGACAACTGTCGTTCTTATTATGTCAAACCTTATGATTTCGTTACTCCGTAATGTTATCCCTGACAAGGTAAGAATGCCTGCTTACATTGTAATCGTAGCTTCCTTCGTTACAATTGTTCAGTTGTTAATTCAGGGCTTTTTGCCTTCTCTT
>JBJENU010000242.1:0-1810 GCA_051880355.1 Lachnospiraceae bacterium
CCTGATTTAAGTGAGTTTCTGGAGGAAGTGGCACTGGTTGCTGACATTGACAATCTGGATGAAAGCAACGACAGGGTAGTCCTTATGACACTTCACAGCGCAAAAGGTCTTGAGTTTCCAATTGTCTATATGACAGGCCTTGAGGACGGCCTTTTTCCAAGTTATATGAGTACCATATCCGATGATATGTCAGACCTGGAAGAAGAGAGAAGGCTTTTCTATGTGGGAGTAACAAGAGCAAAGCTTAAGCTTCACATCACAGCAGCTAAAGTGCGTATGACGCGTGGCGAGGCACAGTTTAGCAAGCCTTCAAGGTTCATCGGGGAAATGCCGGATGAGCTTCTGATTATGCGCGGTGCAAGGAAAAAAGTTACAAATCCACCGGTAACGGAACCCCATCCAAGGGTTGCCCCGCGTACAAAACCTTTTGCGGGAACGTCCATGGCAGACATAAAAACAGGTGCACAGCTGGCAGCAGGTGCATCCGGCTCCCAGCCGGAATATGGCGTGGGCGACAGAGTCCGCCACGTAAAATTTGGCGACGGAACAGTTCTTGACATCAGGGACGGAGGCAGGGATTATGAAGTCACCGTTGAATTTGATGAAGCAGGAACCAAGAAAATGTTTGCTTCCTTCGCAAAATTAAAAAAGTTATAATAAATTTTTTAAAAATAGTAGTAAAAATTTTTAGTTTGTGGTAAAATATACACATAATAATTTTCGGGAGGTACTGACAATGGGAAAATTAGAAGAAGTTTTGGCAGCCAGCAAGTTAAGTGAGATTATCAAGAAGAATGACAAGGAAGCTCAGAAGAAGGAAAAGAAGAGCAATATAATACTTATTGTGCTTGGCATTGTTGCAGCAGTTGCGGCAGTTGCAGGTATTGCATACGCAGTATACAGATATTTCACACCAGACTACCTTGAGGAGTTTGATGATGATTTCGAAGATGAAGATTTTGATGATGATTTCGTAGTTGAGGACAAGGCTGACGAAGAATAATTAATTGGACAGAACGTGCAGATGCCACCACGATATGTGGTGGCTCTTTTATCGTAAAGATTAAAGTGTCAAAATGGAATACTCCGCTTATGCTTGCATAAAAGAGGAGTATTCCATTTGGGCACCAACGAATATGAGCATAAAAGTGGGGCGTAGCCACGCGATATGCGAATGTTCGTTAGGATTGTGGGAGTACGAAGTACGTAACAATCCGTTTAATCCAGATTAAGATTAAATAAAAAGGAACAGGTATATGAAAAAAGGTGAAGTAATTCAGGGATTTGTTGAAAGAGTGGAATTTCCCAACAAGGGTATTGTGCGCACATCAGACGGCGAGAAAGTGATTGTGAAAAATGCCATACCGGGACAGACAATTGAATGTATGATTAATAAGGTGCGCAATGGCAAGTACGAGGCGAGGCTTATAAAAACCGTCACACCTTCAGAATTTGAAAATACACCTGCCTGCCCATATTTTGGCCGGTGCGGCGGCTGTACATATCAGACCATGGATTACCACAGGCAGCTTGATATGAAGGCTTCAATGGTTAAAAAGTTAATCGATGAAGTGGTAAAGGATGATTATACTTTTGAGGGGATTCTGGGAAGTCCGCGTTTTGAGCAGTACCGCAACAAAATGGAGTTTTCCTTTGGCGATTCCTGCAAGGGCGGCATTCTTGAGCTTGGCCAGCACAAGCGCAACAGCATGTATGATGTAATTACCGTTGACGGCTGCAAAATTGTAGACGAGGATTTTTCGGCTATTTTAAAATGTGTCTGCGACTTTTACCGTGAAAAGAACATCCC
>JBJENU010000243.1:0-1805 GCA_051880355.1 Lachnospiraceae bacterium
ACACATTCACCTTCTTTCCACCAGATTGAAGGTATGGTTATTGACAAGAATATTACCTTTGCCGATTTGAAGGGTACTTTGGCTGAGTTCGCAAAGGAACTTTTCGGACCGGAGACAAAGGTTAAGTTCAGACCACATCATTTCCCATTCACTGAGCCAAGTGCCGAGATGGATGTTACATGTTTTAAATGTGGCGGTAAGGGTTGCCGTATGTGTAAGGGCGAAGGCTGGATTGAGATTCTTGGCTGTGGAATGGTTCACCCTAAGGTGCTTAAGATGAGCGGAATTGACCCTGAAGAGTATTCAGGCTTTGCATTTGGTGTAGGCTTGGAGAGAATTGCACTTCTTAAGTATGAAATCGATGATATGAGACTTTTGTACGAGAATGATGCAAGATTTTTAAAACAGTTCTAATTGTGGTAATGGAGGATACGAAGAATGAATACTTCTTTAAAATGGATAAAAGCGTATGTTCCGGGACTTGAAGTTACCGACCAGGAATATATGGATGCAATGACTCTCTCCGGCACTAAGGTTGAGGGTTATACAAGAATGAATGCTGACCTTGACAAGATTGTTATCGGTCAGGTACTTAAGGTTGAGAAGCACCCTGATGCTGAGAAGCTTGTTGTGTGTCAGGTTAATGTGGGCGCAGAGACAATTCAGATTGTTACCGGTGCACCTAATGTTTTTGAGGGTGCCAAGGTGCCTGTTGTTCTTGATGGCGGCAGAGTTGCAGGCGGTCATGACGGTACTAAGACTCCGGGGGGTATTAAGATTAAGAAGGGTAAGTTAAGAGGCATTGAGTCCAATGGTATGATGTGCTCCATCGAAGAGCTTGGTTCTTCAACTGATTTTTATCCTGAAGCTGCCAAGGATGGTCTCTACATCCTGCCTGAGGACGCTCCTGTGGGAGAGGATGCAGTAAGCTATCTTGGACTTGATGACGTTGTTTTTGAATATGAGGTTACTTCTAACCGTGTTGACTGTTTCAGTATTATTGGCATTGCAAGGGAAGCAGCTGCAACATTTAGAAAGCCTTTTAATCCGCCGGTTGTTACTGCAACAGGCAATTCTGAAAATGTTAATGACTATGTTACTGTTGATGTGCAGGCACCTGAGCTTTGCCCACGTTACACAGCAAGAATGGTTAAAAATATTAAAATCGGTCCGTCTCCTGAATGGATGCAGAGAAGACTTGCAGCCTCAGGCATACGTCCGATTAACAACCTTGTGGATATTACCAACTATGTGATGGAAGAGTTTGGACAGCCAATGCACGCTTATGATTTCGATACAATCGCAGGTCATAAGATTGTTGTAAGGCGAGGCAGGGACGGAGAAGAATTCCAGACACTTGACGGACAGGTTAGAAAAATTGATTCATCAATGCTTATGATTTGTGACGGCGAGAAGCCAATCGGTGTAGCCGGAATTATGGGCGGCGAGAATTCCAAGATTACAGATGACGTTAAGACAATGCTTTTTGAAGCGGCTTGTTTTGATGGCGCTAATATCCGTATTTCTGCTAAGAAGCTTGGTCTTCGTACAGATGCTTCAGGTAAGTTTGAAAAGGGTCTTGACCCTGAGAATGCCGAGGCAGCCATGAACAGAGCCTGTCAGCTCATTGAAGAGCTTGGCGTAGGTGAGGTTGTGGGCGGTATGGTTGATGTATATCCGGAGAAAAAGCAGCCTAAAAGACTTCCTTTTGAGCCGGACAAATATAACAAGCTTCTTGGAACGGATATTTCCAAGGAAGAGATGCTTTCATATTTCAAGATGCTTGATTTGGAATATGATGCCAC
>JBJENU010000244.1:0-1804 GCA_051880355.1 Lachnospiraceae bacterium
TGCATCTGCCCATGCTGTGGCGACAATGACTAATTTTGATGAAGAGAATATTTTTCTTTCTCTTTTTGCAAAGACACAGTTTAAGGGAAAGGTGATAACAAAGATAAACAGTATTAATTACGGTGAAATTATTAACAGCCTTAATCTTGACAGTATTGTTTATCCCAAATATCTTGCGGCAGAGCACATTCTGGCATATGTACGTGCAATGCAGAATTCTTTTGGAAGCAATATTGAAACCTTATACAGGCTGTGTGATAACAAAATTGAGGCACTTGAGTTTATCGTCAAGGATGATTATGGTATCGTGGGAAAGCCGCTTCAGGAGCTAAAACTTAAGTCCAATGTGCTCATCTGCTGCATAAGGCATAAAAATAGCGTCATCATCCCACACGGACGTGATGTTATAGCTGTGGGAGATACGGTGATTGTGGTTACTACACAGCGCGGACTTTTGGATATCAGGGATATTTTGTCTTCAAAATAAATGGCGGTCAGGATTATGAATGGTAAAATTATAGTTTATATTTTAAGCTGGATAGTTCTTCTGGAGGGGGCGTTTTTTATGCTCCCTGCAATTGTTTCACTTATATACGGAGAAAGCTCGTGGCTTACATTTCTTCTGACAATGATAGGATGTCTTGCAGTGGGATTTTGGGGTGTGAAAAAGAAGCCTGATAATACCACCTATTATGCAAGAGAAGGCTTTGTCATTGTGGGCTTGGGCTGGATTGTAATGGGTGTAATCGGTGCTTTGCCGTTCTTTGTGTCCGGCGAAATACCGTCTTATGTGGATGCTTTGTTTGAGACTATTTCCGGTTTTACCACAACAGGAGCAAGTATTCTCAACAATGTGGAAGGTTTAAGCCATGGCATGCTTTTCTGGAGAAGCTTTACCCATTGGATTGGCGGCATGGGCTTTCTTATGTTTATTCTGATGATTATGCCACTTACAGGTGGCAATAATATGCACATTATGAAGGCAGAGAGCCCGGGACCTTCAGTAGGTAAGCTGGTTCCCAAGGTAAGAGATACAGCAATTGCACTTTACAAAATTTACATCGTAATTACAGTAATTGAAATATTTCTTCTTTTGCTTACAGGTATGCCTTTGTTTGATTCAATTACTCTGTCATTTGGTACTGCCGGTACCGGTGGCTTTGGCATTCTCAATGACAGCATTGCAAGCTATACAACATTGCAGCAGGGCATAATAGCTGTATTTATGACTCTTTTTGGCATTAATTTCAGTGTATATTTCCTTTTTATTTCAAGGAGGGGAAAAGAAGCAGTCAAGATTGAAGAAGTGTGGTGGTATCTGGGAATAATTCTTGCGGCTACGCTGTTTATCGGTATAGATACAGCAGGATTATACGGCAGTGTTTTTGAATCGTTGCATCATGCATTTTTTCAGGTTTCATCAATAATTACCACCACAGGTTACGCAACGGCGGATTTTAACCTTTGGTCAGCTGCCAGTAAAACCATCCTTGTAATAATTATGTTTGTAGGTGCCTGCGCAGGCAGTACCGGAGGTGGTATGAAAGTATCACGTTTCATAATTATGTTTAAATCTTTAAAGGCAGAAATCAGCACATATATACATCCAAGATATGTTAAAAGAATACGTATGGACGGACACACAGTAGAGAATGGAGTTATTCGTTCGGTTACAATGTTTCTGATTGCGTATATAGCCATTTTTGTTGTTTCTGTCTTTATTATTTCACTGGATGGAAAGGATTTGGTGACTTCCTTCACATCGGTTGCCGCAACCCTTAATAATATAGGTCCGGGTCTTAAC
>JBJENU010000245.1:0-1800 GCA_051880355.1 Lachnospiraceae bacterium
CAAGACAGCGTTACTGGGGCGAACCAATTCCGAGTGTTCACTGCCCTGACTGCGGCTGTGTTCCTGTTCCTGAAGATCTGTTACCGCTCCTTCTTCCGGAAGTTGAGAAGTATGAGCCGACAGGTACAGGTGAATCACCACTTGCAGGAATTGAGGAATGGGTTAATACAACATGTCCTTGTTGTGGTAAGCCGGCTAAGAGAGAGACTAATACAATGCCTCAGTGGGCAGGCTCTTCATGGTATTTCTTAAGATATGTTGACAGCAAGAACGATAAGGAACTTGTAAGCTCAGAAAAGGCTAACAAGTACCTTCCGGTTGATATGTATATCGGCGGAGTTGAGCACGCAGTTCTTCACCTGCTTTACTCAAGATTTTATACAAAATTCTTACATGACATAGGTGTGGTTGATTTTGACGAGCCTTTCAAGAAGCTTTTCAATCAGGGTATGCTCTGCAAGAAGCCTGATGATGTTGAAAAGTACGGAACCAAGGCAATGAAGATGAGCAAGTCAATGGGTAATGTTGTATCACCTGATGACCTGGTTCGCGACTATGGCTGTGATTCACTGAGAATGTATGAGCTTTTTGTAGGTCCGCCTGAGATGGACGCAGAGTGGGATGACAGAGGTATTGATGGTGTTCACAGATTCCTTAACCGTCTCTGGAACCTTATTCTTGATAATGCACAGAATCCAATCGCTGCCACAGATGAAGCAGTCAAGTTAAGACATAAGATGGTTTATGATATTACAAGCCGTCTTGATAACTTCAGCCTTAACACAGTTGTAAGTGGATTTATGGAATACAACAACAAGCTTATTGACCTTGCTAAGAAGCAGGGCGGTCTTGATAAGGAAACAATGGAGACTGTTGTAACGCTTCTTGCACCTTTTGCTCCGCACGTTGCCGAAGAACTCTGGGAGAGCTTAGGACACAGCGAGAGCGTATTTGTAAGCTCAGTATGGCCAAAGGCTGATGAAGAGGCAATGAAGGATGACGAGGTTGAAATTGCCGTTCAGGTTAACGGCAAGACCAAGGGTACTGTTAAAGTATCTTTGGAGGCATCTAAGGATGACGTTATTACAGCAGCCAAGGAAGTATTGGGTGATAAGCTTACCGGTAACATTATAAAGGAAATTTATGTTCCTGGTAAAATTGTTAACATTGTAGCAAAATAATTTTACTATGCACAGCTAATTTGCAGGCAGCCGGTTGATATCGGCTGCCTTTGTAATATGGGAGTTTACTGTTATGGAAATTAAAGATATACTTATATGTATACTGATTGGCTATCTGTTGCTGATTAATATTGCTGCCTTTGTAATGTATGGTCTTGATAAAAGAAAAGCAATAAAAGGGCAATGGAGAACATCGGAGGCTGCTTTGATTGGTGTGGCCGTAATTGGCGGAAGCATTGGCGCTTTGTGCGGAATGGAATTTTTCAGGCATAAAACGAAACATAAGAAATTTACGGTTGGTGTTCCTGCAATACTTATTGTGCAGATAGTTCTGGCGTTTGCTTGTTGGTATGGCATGAAACATCTATAATTCCTGGGAGGTACCACAGAACGGGCATTTGCAGATTGTGCCGCTTACGCCTTCAATATTGGCACCGCATGAAATACACTTTTTGGTAACCATGGTAGGTGTTGAAGGTTTATTGATGCCTAAAAAGTCCGTAATTGTATCCATTGTGCCTTTAATTGCTTCTGCAACAAATTCAGAACCGGGGAAAGAAAACATTGGTTCAGATACATAGCCTTTTGGATTGCCGGTGAGCAGTCTGCCTAATCCCTC
>JBJENU010000246.1:0-1799 GCA_051880355.1 Lachnospiraceae bacterium
TATCTATCAATACTTCCGTACAATCCTTAGGTCCTACATAACCTACTATTCCACACATATATGATTATCCTTTCTGGCTATAATACTTTGCACTCTCACGAAACATCTGTCCCAAACCGTTCTGGTTATTAAGACCCAACACTGCCGAGGTTCTTCGTCTCACAAAATTCTCAAGCTTTTCCATATATTCATCAGGAGTTATTGTTCCTTCCGCCACATAAGTAAGCCCCTTCTCCCAGCTTGCAGTAAGTTCAGGGTTGAGCAGTTGCTTAATAGAGCAGTTCACCACATCAAAAATCATCTCACCAAGCAGTGTCGGTATTATCACCTGTGTTTTTTTGTTAATTGCAATGTATGTGTTACTGTCAAGCTTTTTGATAATCTCCGCACGGGTGGCACTTGTGCCGATGCCGCTGCCCTTAATCTGGGCACGGAGTTCTTCATCTTCAATGAGCTGTCCGGCATTCTCCATTGCAAGAATCATTGAACCTGAAGTGTACCTCTTAGGAGGAGAAGTCTCTCCCTCTTTAATATACAAATCATTAAAGTTTATTATATCATTTTTCTTGATTTTTTTCAATTCTTCAAAAGATACTTTTCCTTCGTCATTATCATCATTCTGGTCGTTTTCTTTCTTTTTTGAAAAAGAATAATTCATCACTGCCAGATATCCTTCCTGAGTAAGAACCTTGCCGCTTAAAAAGAACCTTTCATTCTTGCAGTTTGCAACAACACTGATTTTCTGGTACTTTGCAGGAGGATAAAAAATACTGATAAATCTTCTGACAATAACTTCATAAACCTTGGCTGCCAGCGCCGGCAGTGACTGAAGCGCCCCAAACCCCTGACCTGTAGGAATAATTGCGTAATGGTCAGTAATCTGGCTGTCGTTGCAGTATCTTGTTTTTGCAAGATTTTTGTAGGTTCCCTGCTCCAGAATCCACTGTGCATTGTCCTTAACAAGGGCATAATTGCGAAGGCCACCAATATTTTTATGTATTTCCTTGCACACCGCTGTTGAGACAACTCGTGCATCTGTTCTTGGATATGTGACAAGCTTCTTTTCATAAAGAGACTGGACAACAGCCAGAGTCTCATCCGGACTGATTTTAAAAAGCTTGGAGCAGTCATTCTGAAGCTCTGCAAGATTGTACAAAAGCGGCGGATTCTTAGTTTCCGTCTTTTTCTCCACAGACTCTACCACCGCCGTCACAGGCTTAGGCTCATTTAAAAAGTCAATAAGCTCCTGGGCCTTTTTTCTGTCCTTAAAACCATTTTCTTTGTATAAATACGGAGTGTTAAAATATCTGCTTCCTTCAACTGCCCTCCACTCCATTTCACCTATATCGGTATCTGCCAGTACCCTGTAAAAAGGTGTCTTTACAAAGGCTCTTATCTCTCTTTCTCTTCTGACTACCATTCCCAGAACGCAGGTCATAACTCTTCCCACTGACACAACCGTCCTCTGTGTATTAAGAAATGACGAGATATTTCTGCCGTACTTAAGGGTAAGAAGCCTTGAGAAGTTAATTCCCATAAGGTAATCTTCCTTGGCCCTAAGATATGCAGCTTCTGACAGATTGTCATACTCGCTCCAATCCTTGGCATTGGCAATTCCCTTGTTAATCTCCTCCTCTGTCTGTGAGTCAATCCACACACGGAGTCTTTTTTTATCCCTGACGCCTGCCATCATGTCAACAAGACGGTAAATATATTCTCCCTCCCGTCCTGAGTCGGTACATATATATATCCTGTCAACATCCTCACGGTTAAGAATGTTTTTTACTATATTAAATTGT
>JBJENU010000247.1:0-7769 GCA_051880355.1 Lachnospiraceae bacterium
ACGGTAGGAACACTTTTTGCCATAGCCAGCGTTGTAATGTTAATTATATTTGCTGTTGCTGAGTCGAAAAGCCAGTCAAGCTATGATGCATGGCAATTCTATTTACAGATTAATTCCGGCAACGGGCAGCCCGTGGTCTGGATTGGCTTGATAGCAGGCATTGCATTAATAATATGGGGAATAATCGGCAAAAGGGAAAAGGCCGTATATAGAAATGACATAAACATGAATTATTACAACCAATAAATGAAAAATATATAAGCCGGGAGTCTTTGCAGGATATGCACAGAGCTTCCGGCTTTTGTAATTATAGCGACTTGACCCGTAATGCCCGATATGATATATTTTTATCATCAGATGATGGGGGATTATGACCTTGGAAGAGATAATTAATTACCACAATGATATAGTTAGTGAGCATCGGGAAAGGATGCTCAATCTTAAAAAATATTACCCATTTTTTCAGGTGATTTCAAGCGATTTTGGTCAGTTCAGAGAGGGCAGATACGCATACCTTGATATGGGTTTTATTGTTATGGCCGTTTTGCGGTTTTTTATTGAGGAAAATAATTTTCATGAAAGGGATGTGACTTATCCACGGTATGTTGCATTTGTTACAGAGTGCCTTAAGAAGGACTTTGGTGTCTATGAGACTGAAGAGGATTATAAGGAAATTGCCGATTATGTGTTTGACAGGCTGATGAATGATGGTAAGCCTTTTACATTTACATACTATGACCCGGTGGATAAAAAGAAAAGGACTTCAAGACTCAGAATTATAGAGAGCAGGATTGCGGACCATACGGTGTGGTATACAATAAGTGCGGAGGCAGTTGAATTTTACCTTGATACCAAGGAGATTCGAAGCGAGAGCCGTATCAGCGTCCAGCAGATGCTTCTTGAAAAAATGATTAAGGCCCAGGATTTCAAGGGCGGAACGGTGGTTATTGACAGAATTAATTCTGAGGTTAACAGACTTCTTGCCCAGAAAAACACAGTACTTGCCATGCTTGCAGCTGACGTGAAGGGCGGGATACAGGCCTACGAGGATTTTGCCTCAAATGGTATGAAGTGGTTTGAGGATGAGCAGAGGCTGTTTAATAAAAACCGTGAGCTGATTGACAAGGCGCTTGCCAAGGCAGAGGCCGGTGACGGCGAAGGTGCTGGCAAGGGCTATTACCGCACTATTAAGGATATTTTTGAGCTGGAGACACAGCTGAAGATTGCAATGAACAAGCACAGTCAGCTTTTGTCGGCGTGTACGGATATGTCAAAACGTGTCGATGAGATTGTGAGGAAGACCAAATTAAGCAGGCTTCGTAGCCATTTTGATTTTAAGGGAGCGTTACACACAATAATTGAAAAAGATGATGCCACCATTTTGGAAAAGCTTTTGATGCCTGTTATGAAGCCTAAGGTGGTGAAGTCATTTTCCCTGTACTGGCTTGATGATGCTGTAACCATGAAGCCTGAGCGGTTCGAGGAAAAGGAAGAGGAAGTTGTAGAGGAGTCGGTGGATATTAAGTTTGATGACGAGATAGAAGACGCAAGAATCGGCGAGAACTATGGTTTCCTTATGAGGGCACTGGTACATCAGCTGGAGGAAAAGAATGAAGTCCATCTGAAGGAGTGGATGGAATTTCTTAAGGAACATTATGGGGAGAAAATCCTTGAGAACGGTGATTTTTATTCCTTTATGATTCATATGTGTCAGAAGAAAAAGTATGTATTTGGAGGGGAAAAACCTGAAAACGAAAGCTTTTTTGATGAGATTATGGAAAAGAATTTTGCCTATGACGGCAGGTTTGCCTTTGAGATAGTTCCCATTAATGATGGAGAAATTATTGAGATTGGCGATTTTGCCCGGATTTCAGATATTATTATAAGGAGGGTGGAATAATGGAGAGCAAGAATCTTGATAAGGCTATGGATATTGTGGGCAGGCTCATTGCCTGTGAGGAAGTGTCGGAGTCCGGTGCCAATGCCCTGATGTATCAGGAGTACAGCACTAATTCAGAGGTTTATGACATTGTCCACCAGATTTTAAAAAGGCTGAATCTTGCAATTTATGAATATAATAATTCACTTTTTGTTAGTGCAGGTGAGAATAACAGGATTTTCGGATACACCAATGAGGAACTGAGAAGTAAGCTGGGTGTTAAGCTTAACAGGGAGCTTTATCTTGCCTATTTTGTTATGTACTGTACACTGACTGTTTTTTACAGCAGCAGCCAGTCCTTTACCTACACGGAGTTTGTCACCGTTGAAGATGTGGTAAAGACAGTTGATGTGGAGTTTGAAGGTGTTTTTGACAAATCCTGTGGCATTGTTCTTGATGAAATTGAGGAAAATTCAATAAAGCAGATTGCTCTTTGCTGGGACGAGCTTCCTACAATTACAACACAGGATGCAATTGGTGCCAGGGCTGCAAGAAACTCTAAAGCGGGCTTTGTAAAGACTGTATTTAATTTTATGGCGGAGCAGAATCTCCTTGCAGAGGGTGCAGGCAGATTTTATCCTACGGACAGGCTTAAGGCACTTATGGAGAATTATTTTGAAGAATACAGGGGACATTTGGCGACTCTTTTGTCTAAGGAAAGGGGTGTAGAAGATGCCGCAGATTAACAGAATTCGTGTAAATAACGTAAAGTATAATTTTGGAACCCAGTCCTACGAGGACTTTTGTATGCGTTTTTCGTGCAAAAATACAATTTATGACCTTGCCAACGGCGGTGGTAAGAGTCTGCTTATGCTGCTTTTGATGCAGAATCTTATTCCAAACTGCACTCTTGACGAGAAACAGCCGATTGAGAAGCTTTTCCGTAAAAACAGCGGCAATACGGTAATTCATTCCCTCATTGAGTGGAAGCTTGATGAGTGCTATGTAAGAGAGCAGTACAGATTTATGACAACAGGCTTTTGTGCAAGAAAATCTCCGTCTTCAAGTGACGAGGAAGGCTCTAATGCCAGCATTGAGTATTTTAATTACTGCATTTTTTACCGCAAATTCGGGGAGAACGATATCAGGAATCTGCCTCTTGTCCAAAACGGCGAAAAAATCACCTACAATGGTCTCAAGGCATATCTGCGTGACCTTGAAAAGAAGGATTTTGGCGTAGAGGTACATATTTTTGAGGGCAAGGGTGAATATCAGAATTTCATCAGCAGATATGGTCTTTACGAAAGCGAATGGGAGATGATTCGCGGAATTAATAAGACTGAAGGCCATGTGAGAACTTATTTTGAGAGTAATTACAGGACAAGCCGCAAGGTTGTTGAAGACCTGCTTATTGAGGGGATTATTCAGAAGTCATTTAATAACAGAATGGGTACTGCAAGTGACGACGACACTATGGCAAAAACTCTTATGGAAATTAAGGGGCAGCTTGTGGAACTGGCTAAAAAGCACAGCGAAATGGACAAGTTTGATGAACAGGCAGCCGCTTTTGACCGTGTTTTAGCCAACTTAAAGCGGTTTGAGGAGCTGTACGGTGACAAGGCTGTATGTGAGGATAAGCTGGCAAGGATGTGCCGGGGAAGCAGGCAGGCTCTGGAGAACCACAACAGACTCCTTGAAGAAAATAGTCAGGCCATTACAGCTGTACAGGAGCAGCTTGAAGATGAAAAACGGCTTATTCTGACGGCTGAGGTTATGGAGGAAGAGGAAAATTACAGAAATGTTGTTAAACTCTGTGAGGATACGGATAAAAAGAGACTTGATGGCGAAAAGAAACGGTCGGATGCCGCTTTTACATTAAGGCTTCAGGAGGCTGTTAATGAGTATGAGGAATACCTTGAGGCAGAGGAAAAGGCTGAAATAGCAAGGACTGCCCTTGATAATCAGATGAAGGACCACAAGGATGTTCTGTCGGAGCTTCAGGATATTGCCTGGGCAAGAATAAAGACAACGGGTAAGCTTAAAGAAGAACTGGAAGCCGGACTGGAAAGCTGCAGGGCTTCTATGGAAGAACTGGCGGCGGCAGACCGGCAGGCGAAACATAATCTTGAGGAGCTTAAGATTAATTCGGCGAGAATAAGCCAGAGAGCCCAGATTCTTGACGAGGCGGTTCAGGATAAGGAAAAGAAAATTGCCGGATATCTTTCAACAGATACAGTGCTTATTGCCGAGGAGTCAGCAGCCGCCCTTGAACAGGCAAGACTTGACCTGTCACTGAATCAGAAGGAGATTAAGAGACTTGAGGATGAGCTTGACAAGAAAAAGAGCAGGGTTGAGGAACTGAAATATGACCTTGCAAGATCAAGCGCAGTGATGGATTCACTGAAGGACAGGCTATTTGAGCTTGAGACACAGAACAGTCAGGATATGCAGGATGAAGAGCATTTTTACGAGCTTTCAAAAGTTTACGGAGAGAGTGAGGCAGACAGGTTAATTGCCAGAATAAAAGCAATCTGCGATGAAACTGACGCCCGTATACAGGAACTGGAAAAGGCCATTGCCATGGCACAGGAAAGTAAAAAAGCTGCGGAGAATAATTCATATGTATTTAATGGCCGCCAGTACAATATGGTCAGAGATTACCTTGTTAAGAACTATGGCCCGGATGTGGTGGACGGCGCAAGCTGGTTTAAGAGTCTTGACAGGGGCCAGCAGCGTGATTTGAGAAAGCGGCTTCCTTTTGTGGAGTACGGAATAATTATTAAGAATGATTTTGACAGGATTCTTGAGGATTCAAGGCTTCAGGAATTTGCCGGCAGCTCATATCTGGTGCCGGTTATCAGTGAAAATGTAATATATGATACCAAACTTGAGGTTAATTCTGAAAGAATCGTATACGGTACACAGAATCTGGATTTTCTCTATGATGACGAGAAAAAGGATGTGTACATAAGGGTTCTGGAGGAAGAAATTGATAACAATACGGCAGCTCTTGCAAGAGCCAGGGACAAGCGTGCTATTGTATGGGATGACTATGTAAGCTGTCTTACATACAATGAGCTGAAAAAGAAAAGCGGAGTTGATACACAGGCTAAAAAGGATATGCTTGAGCAGGATATGAACAAGTTGTATGCAAAAAGCCAGGCTTTTGTGGATAACTTAAACACAGAAGAGCGAATTTGTGGAGAAATACGGGAAAGTTTAGACAAAACCGTGGAAAAAGGCCGCAATTTGCAGACTATTGTGGATAACCTTGAAAAACTGGAGGCTGCAAGGTTACAGCTTGAAGAACTGTATGACACTAAAAATTCTTTAAGAATTGAAAGCGAAAATGCCGCAGCATATCTTGAAGATGGTATGATAGCCGTTGCAAAGGCAGAGCTTGATTATAATAATAGTGTTCTGGCATATAACGGCAAGTCGGCAGAGCTGGAAAAATTCCACAGGCAGCAGAAGGACTTTGAAGAATTTGCAGTTGATATGCCAAGCAGTCAGACTCAGGGTGAGCTGTTGCTTAATATGCCTGAGGATACACTTCTTAACAGATTTTATGGTCTTAAGGAAGTTTATGAGAAGGCCGGTTTTGACGCCAATGACAAAAAGGCGCTCATTGACAGTTTTACCAGAACTATGGACAGGGCAAAAAGTGCCATTGAATACAGGCAGTTTACCCTTGATGAGGTTAAGAAGTACTGTGAAGGGGGACTTACAAAGTGTTCTCCGTCAAGGCTTAAAGAGCTTAAAGCTGTTGTTGATGCAATTGACAGGGAGCTGGAGGCTGTTTTGCGTGAGTATGATTCCCAGTGTGCCATGAAAAATCGTATTGAGGGAAGCATGGACCATGCAAGAAACCAGATTGTTGAAAGATTTGGCACATATGAGCCTTTTGAATGCCAGTCGTGCCGCAGCTTTATTGACCAGCATAAGGCTCTTCTCGAGGAGAAAAAGAAGTCGGTAAGTAAGATGGAGGACAGCTTGAAATCCCTCAAGGAAGAAAATACCAGGCTTGCCGTTATCAATAAGGATTTGGAGAGAATTGTTGCCAATGCGGGCATAGAAGTGGAAGACTGTCAGGAGGCTGAAGCTGACTTTGAAAAGTATGAGCAGACGGCAAAAGAGCTTTCTGCCATGCAGAAGAAGGAAAACAAGCTGAAGGATGATTTTAACAGGGAAAAATCCATGCTTGCAGACAGGCTCAATGATTTGGAGGCTTTTGACCTTGCAGGTGAGGTTAAGGCAAGTCTTACTGCACCGGTCAATAAGCAGGAGGCAGTTGAGATTCAGACAAATATCGGTGAGACCATTGAATATATCAAGCTTGAAAAGGAAAGAATTGAAGGCAGCATTGAATCTTTGGAGCGAATCAAGGAGAATTTCGAGAACAGGTGCATACAGACCTGTGAAAGTATACGTTCCCAGCTTGACAGGCTTCCAAAGATGTCAACAATTACCCTTGATGATGAGCGCATCTCCATGATTAATCTTCACATTCCGTATGTTAAGCAGGAGCAGATACGGGAGAGAATGTCGTCATACATTGATGAAACCGTAACCGGGGCGGAGAGCTTTAAAAATCCGGAGGAGCGTCTGAAATACATTCGCGTGCGTCTGGCGTGGAAAAAGCTTTTCAGCGTGATTGTAACTGACATGAATGCAATAAAGATTGAGCTTTACAAACGTGAAAGATTAAAGGACCAGAGCCGTTACCTTCCGTATGAGGAGGCTGTGGGCAGCACCGGACAGTCACAGGGTATTTACATCCAGTTTTTTATTGCTCTTATCCATTATATTTCAAGTGTCAATGCGGCGGAAGGTCAGGCAGGAACACTGGGTAAGACAATATTCATTGATAATCCCTTTGGCGCAGCCAAGGATATTTATATCTGGGAGCCTATTTTTAAGCTCCTTGCAACTAATCATGTACAGCTTATTGTTCCGGCCCGCGGCGCAACACCGGCCATTACAGGCAGGTTTGATGTCAACTACATACTGGGCCAGAAGCTGGTTGGCAACCGCCAGCAGACCGTTGTGGTTGATTACCACAGCCAGATTAACCAGGAGATGGCAGAATATGTGAAAATGGACTACGAGCAGGGCACTTTGAATTTTGATTAGGAAATGCCAAAGAAATATATTTACATTTAAAAAGAGATGTGATATATTCATTATATATACGGATTTTTAAATGTATATGTACAAAATTTTTAAGAAAGAGGAAAAGCAAAATGGCAAAAATTGATTTAACAAAGTATGGCATCACAGGTACAACCGAAATCGTTTACAACCCTTCTTACGAAGTATTGTTCGAGGAAGAGACAAAGGCTTCCAACACAGGCTTTGAGGTTGGTAAGAACACAGAGCTTGATACAGTAAACGTTATGACCGGTGAATTCACAGGACGTTCTCCTAAAGATAAATATATTGTTGTTGACGAGAACTCTAAGGACACTGTATGGTGGACATCTGATGAATATAAGAATGATAACCACCCAATGTCAGAGGAAGTATGGACAGCAGTTAAGGACCTTGCAAAGAAGGAGCTTTCTGACAAGAGACTTTTTGTTGTAGATGCTTTCTGCGGTGCTAATGCAGATACAAGAATGGCAGTTCGTTTCATCGTTGAGGTTGCTTGGCAGGCTCACTTTGTTAAGAATATGTTCATTCAGCCAACAGAAGAAGAGCTTGCAGGATTCGAGCCTGATTTCGTTGTTTACAATGCTTCTAAGGCTAAGGTTGAGAATTATAAGGAACTTGGTCTTAACTCAGAGACATGTGTTGCATTCAACATCACATCAAAAGAGCAGGTTATTCTTAATACATGGTACGGCGGTGAGATGAAGAAGGGTATGTTCTCTATGATGAACTACTATCT